>JAADFO010000076.1 GCA_013152815.1 Nanobdellati archaeon | reverse complement strand
CAGAGATGGATGCTGTGTTGTTGACCTGGCCGTCCAGGGTGAGGTTGCAGAGCAGGGTGGTGGCTATGTTGTCGGTCCCGTTGAACCGGAAGAGGATGGTCGAACTGTTGGTCACATTGCCGTCGGGCGGATCGATGAGCGTGACGTTCGGTCTCGTCGTGTCCACGGTCAGGACCCTGGCGGTGGCGGTCCCTACATTGTTCGCGGGATCGGTGCAGTTGACGGTCCAGGAATGCTTGCCTTCGTCGATGCCGCCGAGGGTGAAATTGTTCATTCCCCCGTTGGTGATGGTCGTGTTGGTGAGGTTGATGGTCTGGTCGAAGATGAGGTTGCAGCTCGTGAGATTCTCTCCGTCTGTCGGCGTGTAGGTGAAGATCACCGTGCTGGAGTTCTGATAGGAGCCGTTTCCGGGATTTTCCAATGTCACCGTCGGAGGGACGTTGATGGTGAAGTTCCTGGTGGGGCTCGTACCGCTGTTGGACGCATTGTCAAGACAGGTGATGTTCCAGTGATGCGTGCCGTCATTGATGCCCGACACGGTCAGGTTCGTCGGCGTGCCGTTGGGTGCAGAGATGGGGCTTGTGTTGTTGACCTGGCCGTCCAGGGTGAGGTTGCAGAGCAGGGGCGTTCCCATGTTGTCTGTGGCGGTGAAGTTGAACGATACCGACGTCTGGTCTGTCACGTTGCCGTCTGCGGGGTCATGGATCGTTATGGTCGGAGCCGAACGGTCGATGTTGAACCACCAGGTCTGGTTGGCCTGTCTCAGGTCTGCGTTTGAGTTATAGCAGGCCATGGTCCAGTTGTGGGGCCCTTCGGAGATGTTCTCGAGGCCGATGGTGTTCTCGTTGTAATTCGTGATGGGCGAGACGGTCTTGTTCACGACCCCATCGATCCAGAGCGTGCAGTTGTCCAGCCCGTTGATGTCCTTGGGGAGGTAGGTGAAGTTCACGTTCTTCTGATGCCAGCTTCCGTTGGCCGGACCCACGAGGCTGATGTTCGCGATCACGGTGATGTTGAACCACCAGGTCTCGCTGACCTTCAGGTTGGTGGCATTGTCCAGGCAGGTCACGTTCCAGTGATGGATCCCGACCCCCTCGAAACCGTAATCATGGCTGACATTGGTGGCTGAGCCGTTCTGGGCGCTTATCTGGGAGATGAGCACAGATCCATCAGATGTGATATTGCACAGGAGATCGGTGTCCAGGTTGTCGGTCGCCGTGAAGTTGAAGACTATGAGCGCTCCGTGCTGCAGCGTGCCGTTGGCGGGATCATGCAGGGTGATGCCCGGCACGGTCCGGTCGATGGTGAAGTTCCGGAGGGGTGAGGAAGACACCTGGCTGAAACTATCGATGCACGTGATGTTCCATCTGTAGGCTCCTTCGGTGAGGTCCGTCAGGGTGAAATTGTTCGGGTCGCTCAGTTCAGAGCTGTTCAGTGTCTGGTTCACCGTCCCATCCAGGATGAGACTGCAATTCTGCACCCCTGTCTGGTCTGAGACGTTGAACTGGAAAGTCACGTTGGCGGTGTGCCAATAGTGGTCTGGTGGTGTCATCACGGTTATCGTCGGCGGGAGGCTGTCGACCGTGAAGCTCCTTGTGGCACTGTATCCCTGCAGGGGGTTGGAGTCCCAACAGGTCACGTTCCAGGTGTGTGCTCCCTGTCCGATTCCGGAGACCGATCGGTTGACCATGGTGTTGTTCGGTGCTGTTATCGAAGAGGCCACGACGCTTCCGTCGATCGAGAGGTTACAGGTCATGTTGGTATCGTAGTCGTCTATCGCAGTGAAATTGAAGGGGATCGTGGTGCTGGTGCTGTTGTATCCTGACCCGGGATACTGCAACGATACCGATGGTGCCTGATCTCCGAAGAGGATGGATTGCGAGGACTGGTCATCACCTGCAACACCGTTCACCACGTAGAAGAGCGAGGACTCGTCGTTGATCTGGCAGTAATAGGTCTCTGTTCCGGTCTTTCCTGAGACGTTGACCGTCACCGTCGCCTGGCCCAGGCTGTCTGTGTTCGCCAGGCCGATGAAGTCGAAGCTGCCATTGTAGAAATAGACAGGGTAATCTGCTATGGCCCCGCCCAGGTCCCGGTCGCTCACGTTACAGGTCATGTTCATGAGTTCGTCCACGACGCTTCCCCGGGGGGCGTGCCAGAATACCTTGCTGTATCCCGAGACGTTGAACCAGAGATAGGGGAGCGTGTCGTTCTTGTTCTGGTTCTGGTCCCATGCGATGAGCTTGGCCGCATGCCTGCCGGGGAGCCAGGATTGGTTGGTCAGGATGGTGTGGTTGGTCCAGTTGCCGGGGAACGGCTCAGAGACGTTGAACGTCTCCAGGGTCGTCGCCGTCCCATTATATTGCACCTGTGATCGGTTGATGGTCTCGTTCCACTGGGCATAGATGGTGGTGTTCTCTCCTCTGATTATCGCATAGTCGCTCATCCCATAGCTGAGCGTTATCGGCGGGTAGATGTCAAAGCCGTTGGGCAGGGTGTTGAGGTCGTCCTGTCTGCTGTTGGCAGAGGATGCGTTGTAGTAGGCCGTTGGCCAGTCAGAGATGTTGCAGGTGATCGTCTCGATTCCGGATGAGTTGTCCGTGTAGTTCATCTGGGCATACCCGCTGGCGTTGGTGAGCGACGTGCCTATGAGCGCGTTGCTGCCGTTGTAGAATGACACGTTGTAGTTCCCGATGCCTGCCGAGGAATTGGCGTCGATGACCCTGCAGAGGATGGTGGTGGTGTTGGTGACGAACATGCTCGCCGGGGACAAGGAGATCGAGGCCGTCTCTGCCCAGCCCCATACCGTCAGGGTGAATGCGGCGGTGACGTTCCAGTTGTCAGAGGTGTCGTTGGCATGGATCTTCCATCGGAACGGGCCGCGGTTCATCGTCGTGGACAGGGAGACAGTGAAATTGGCCACCGATTCGTTTCCGCTGAGGGAGAGGGCACTGGTCAGGGAATTGTTCAGGAAGCTTCCTGTCTCGTTGGAGGAGAGCACTGCCTGGTCGAGTTCAAGATTGTCGAACCAGTCTGCCCAGAGGTATACCGTATCGCCCTTGTGGGCGACATCGGTGGTCTGGTTCTGCCCGCTCCACCAGGGGGCTTTCCCCTCCAGGGTCTTCAGGCCGACGAGAGCGCTGTAAGGCGCTGTCCTGTTCAGGAACAGGGAAGGGGCATGGCTGATGTTGCAGGTGAGGTTCTCGAGGCCGGCAGACCCGTCTGTGTAGGTGATGCTCGCCCAACCGGTCGCATTGGTAAGCGCGGTTCCTATGCTGTCTTCGGTGCCGTTGAAGAACGTGACATTGTATCCTGTGGAGGGGCTGCCGTTGTCCAGCATGACCTGGCAGGAGAAGGATATGCTGCCGTTCACATCGATGACCGAATCGTTGATCATCGTCTGGGAGATGTTCGCATAGCCCCAGACCTCGACGGACCGATAGGGCAGGGTGTTGTTGAGGTTGTCATTCGCATCCCATGCGAAGAGCTTGGCCGCATGGGTCCCCAGGAGCCAGGAGGCGTTGGTGGTGATGGTCATATTTGTCCAGTTGTCCGGGTTGGGGTCTGGCAAGGTCAGGGTGGTGTTCTGGAGGCTGGCCGATGTCCCGTTGAATTCGATGCTGGCATTCTTGATCATCTCCTGCCATCGTGCGTAGATGGTGAACGGCTCGCCACGGTGCAGGACGGCCGGGGAAAGGGAGTATATGCCGTCGAAGAGCGCCGGAGGGGTCTGCTCTGACTCGATGACGTTGAAATGGGAACGGTCCTCTTCCTGATAGCTGGGGTTGGTGATGGCGAACCGGACGGGATAGTCTCCGCCGGTGCCGGGGGTGATATTGACCACATAGTAGAAGGTCACGCTGTTGAGTTGGCTGACGGTCCCTCCGAGGGAGGTGTTCCATGTCACGTTCTGGCTGGAGAGGTTGCCTCCTGTATAGGTGTTCTCGAACTCGACGTACCAGATGTCTGTTGCCTGGTCGATGACCCAGTTCTGGTTGAGGAAGCTGTGGGAGACGTTGGAACTGTTGATGACATAGTCGCTGCTGTCCGTCTGGACATTGACCGCGATCTCAATCCGATAGGTCCTGTTGGTGAAGAGGTCAAAGGTGGTGTTCAGTCCGGTGGCTATGAGACTGGATATGTTCGTATGGGTGTTGGCGGCGCCGGTGACGTCATATATCGTTATGGAGTTCGTTTCGAGATTCACGTTGGGGGGGAGGATGAGGAACTCGGCGCTCGCATTGAGAGCAGATCCGTCATCATCCGTGAGGAGGTTCCTGTTGCGGTCAGTCAGCTCGGCATAGACCCGGTAGGCTCCGTTCTCCTCGAGTCCTGTGTTCCAGGCGCCTCCGGCGATCCAGAAGGGGTTGAGTCCGAGGAAGGTGGAGGCGTTCACCACGCGGAGTTCAAGGTTTGCGACATCATCCACGATGATGGACTTGTCCTGCCAGGTCCCTGAGTTGTTGAATTGGACCTTCATGTAAAGATAGCCGCTGAAGTTTGTCGGTCCGCCGTCGATGAGAGCTGAAGAGAGGGCCTTCTCAGAGCCGAGGGTGCCGCTGGGGCTCGTCCCCATGAGCAGGGTCACCTTGGCATCATCGAACTGGACGTCCTCTCCTGTCCCTGTGTGTTGGGTGAAACCGATCATGCCGTTGGCTACATTGTCTGCCGGATTCACGTCATAGTTGACATATTGGGTGCCGTCGACCCACATGTTGATGTGATCCCCCAATGCTTGGACAGTGAGATTGTACCAGGTATTGACAACCGGATAGCCGCTGAACACGGTGAAGGTCGCTATCCATCCTTGGTCGGTTCCGCCTATCTTGGGCCTGAAGACGATCTGGCCGTTGTAGTTCTCCAGCCACCAGTAATTATCGTTGTCCGCCGCCCGTACGATGGGTCCCGGGGCTCTTGTGCTGCCGGCGACTGATTTCATCTTCACCTCGAGGGTATAGTTTATCCAGCTCTCGTTTCCGTCCTTTGCTCCCATGTTGTTCTGGCCCGACGGGTTTGTGCCTCGCAGGGTGTCCTGGTAGGTGGTCCATGTTCCTGTTACGACATCCCAGTTCGGCAGGGTGCCGTCTGAATAGTTGAACGGGTCCCAGAAATAATAGACGTTAGACTTGTTCTCGGGGGGACTGCCCGGATCGCCGTTTCCATAGTACAGATAATAATCTGTATCGCTTGCGCTGGGGTTGATCGGGTCCTGTATCCGGAACGATACCAGGGTGTTCGTCTGATTGCAGCTGTTTTCGATGATCCGGTCCAAAGCCACTTCCTTGCTCGTCGAGGTGTTATAGAAGGTCAATCTCAGGTCTGAGCAGTTGCTGTTCATCTTCCCTGCCGCGACGAGCGTAGCGGTATCGACGCTGAGGTTCATGGTGTATCCTGCCGGCATCGTCCCTCCATCATTGTTGGTGACATTGATCCTCTTTCGATGGAGGTAGTCCGGATTCCACCAGAATGACGGATTGCTGGTCAGGTTGACCTGGGTATTCTGCGTGTAGTTGGCGTATTGGGTGTCGATCCTCAACGATCCCTGGACGCTGACGTTGAACCGGTAGCCTGCGCTCTGTCCTATCTCGCCTGTCGTGTCGTTGGACCAGACGCTGAAATTGTAGCTTCCCAACAGCCAGGTGTCGTTGAAGGTCACGGTATAAAGGCCTCCGCTGAGACTCATGGTGCGCCAGGAGGATGAGCCGTTGGGAAGGGTCACGTTGGCCCTGACCAGGAGCAGGCCGTCGCCGTCGGTGACGTTGGCTGAGATGACGACGTCTCTTCCATAGCCGATGACCCACGGAGCAGCTTGGACATCGCTTATGTTGGTGACCTGATGGACCGTTATGATGGTGGTGTTGGATGCGCTTCTGAGGTATCGGGAAGGTATCCCTGCGAAGGATGCGTTGATGCTGTGGTTGCCGACACTGGAATCTGAAGGTATGTTGTAGTCGATGAACACGATGCCTCCTGCATCGGTCGTGTCCGAGCCGATGGTGATGTTCGCTGTCATGTCTGCCATGGTGAGGGTCACCCCTTCGAGGGGGGTGTTGTTATCCCATCTGAGTGTGGCCTGCAATGAGATGGTGTCTCCCTGGACGGGGTCGTAGTTGTCTGAGATGAGATTGACGACCTGGGGCTGTGCATAGACATCGATGGTCCAGGAATCGGTGTTGCCTGTCTTGTCAGAGGCGTTGCTGCGCAGATAGACCGTCTGGCTTCCGAGAGGGGCCTGGAGGGAGATGTTGCTGGTGATGTTGTGCCAATAGATCCGGTCCGCTCCGAGCGTGCCATTGATTCCCACAAGCCCTCCTGTCAGGTTCGTCCACCCACCGGGCAGGGTCCAGGTGAGGTTGACACCGTTGGCTGAGGTGGTATCCGTGTTGTTCGTGAATCCGCTGAGGTTGAGCAATCTGTTCCTTGTGACCGTGGTTGCAGCATTGGTTATGGTGGTCTCCAGGATGCCCTGTAAGGACACTCTGAATTCTTGTCGTTGCTGCTCTGTCCAGACATGGACTTCTCCGCCGGGATTGGTGTAGTTGAGCGTGGCATTGACGTAGTAGGTGTCCAGTGGAGTCGATGCGTTGGTGGAGATGTTGAAGCTTGCGGTGACCGTCGACCTGTTTCCGACCGTGTCGAGGCTGCAATAGGTCAGGGAGGTGCCGAGGCAGGTGCAGGATATGCCGTTGATGTCAGGGCAGGGGACCGTGACATTCACCTTGGTAAGGTTCCTTGACCAGGGATTGAAGAAGGTGAAATTGTAGACCACCGACTGGTTCTGGTAGATGCGGACAGGATCGATGGTCGAGGTAAAGTTTGCCGGAAGATAATGTAGCTGGAAGGTGTTGGAGCTGTTGAAGACAGGGTTTCCCACTGCCGAGGACATCATGACGTTCCAGGAGAAGTCATAGGTGCCCGGGCTCGCGTCGAGAGGGATGCCATAGCCAGAACTCGAATTATCGAAGCGTCTGGTGCATGTTTCTCCGTAGAGAAGTGTTCCGCAGCTTTGGGTCTCGTGGGGTCCCCAGGTGACCTGTTGACCGAGATAGTCTGAGACGTTGAGGGTGATGTTGGCGCCCACCGCCGTGGTGTTCTGGTTGATGATGGTGATGTTTATCCAGCCTATGGTATCCCCTCCTTCATACTCGTTGACGGCGTGATCGAACAGGTTCTCATGGGTGAGGTTCTGCACCCGAAGCGTGGGACTGCCTATGGTGAACGGCGCGGTGGCTTCAAAATCGTCGTTCACATTACGTTTGAGGACGAATGAGCCTGTCGGGTCGGTGAGCTGGGCCAGTACCCTGTAGGTGCCGTTGGTCCTCAGCAGGGTGTTCCATGAACCCTCGTTTGCCCATGTTGTGTTGAGATAGAGGGTCGTGCCGGGAGTGAAGATTCTGGTGGTGACCGGCGGGATGAGGTCCTCCACCACCGGGACATCGATGTTCGTCCAGACGCTGGAGATGAGCCGTTGCACACGCATGAGAAGATAGCCCTTGAAGGTGTTTGAACCGGTGTTCTTGTTGAGGATGTAGGATTTCAGTCCGATCTTGGTCTGCTCATCGTCTAGGGTTGTGGACGGGGAAGCATTCACCCGCAGCAGGACCAGGGCATTGTCGAAGTCCACCGTCTCTCCGGTGCCTGTATGCTGGGTGAGTCCGACGCTGCCCGCGGAGATCTGATAGGCGACCGGCACGTCATAGTTCACGTATCGGGTGCCCTCTACCCACATGTCGACATGTTGATCCATGACCACGATGGTGAGATTGTACTCTGTCCCGACCACAGGAAACCCGCTGCTCACACTGAAGGACTGGACCCAACCCTGGTCGACTCCGCCTATCTTGGGCCGGAAGATGAGACTTCCGCCATAGGACTCGAACCACCAGTAGTTGTTGGAGTCCTGATACCTGACGATGGGGCCCGGCGCCCTCGTCCCTCCGGCCACCGAGGTCATCTGGACGGTGAAATTATAGTCGGTCCATGCGGTGTCGCCCCTGACCGCGCCGGCGTTGATCCCGCTCGGGTTCGTCCCTCTGAGCTTGTTGTTGTTGATCTGCCAGGTGCCGCTCACCACCGTCCATCCGGGCGGATTTCCGTTGGCCGTGTTGAAATCATCCTTCAGGGGATATATCCTTGATTCGTTCTGCGGTCCGGCGCCGACCGAGCCATTGCCATAGTACATCGTATAATTCCCGTCCTGGCTGCTCCCTGCGATGGGCTTTGCCGTGGCGAACAGCATCTTTGTCTCGCTGCTGTTGCAGGCAGTCTTGTTTATCCTGTCCAGCTCTGTGAACATACCGCTGGAGTCGTTGTACCATACGAATCTGAGGTCGTCACAGTCGGGCTGGAGCTTTCCTGCTGCCACGAGTTCAGTGGTATTGAGAGAGATCTCGATGACGTAGCCTCCTGCCATGGACGAGGCGTCGTTGTTCGTCACGATGATGGGCTTTCGGTAGCCGAAGGAGGTGTTCCACCAGTTATCCCTCGTCCCCTTGCCGAGGAGATCGACAAGTTCGTTCGGTCCATAGGTCGAGTTCAGGGTGGTGGTCTCCATCTCTCCCCTGACGGTGACCTGGAAGGTGGTGCTGTTCCGGGAAGTGGCGCTGTGGCTGTCATTGGCGAAGACCGTGACATTGTAGGTGCCGTATCTCCATGTGTTGTTGAAGGTATAAAGGTACCCGGTAAGCGACGTGTTGGTCATGGTATAGGTCGTCGTTCCTTCGTCGGGCACGGTGATGTTGACCAGTACCCTGTCTGTCGCGTTCTCGTCGTCCGTGACGGTCACGGTGATGTTGACATCATACCCGTAGCCGAGCGCAGCAGGAGCCACCGTGAGATTCGTGAGGACGGGAGGGGTGTTGTTCGTGATGCTGATGAAAGCGTCAGCTGTTGCCGATGTGTTGAGCGTGGAGATGTTCGATTCGAAGAAGGCGTCAAGTTTCCAGTTCGAACCCAGCGTTCCCGTGGCATAGACAGACCAGTTGACGTAACAGATGTCGCCATAGGTCATGACACCGCATGATTGTGGCTGGGGGCTCACCGTATAGAACGGTGAAGTTCCCGTCACATTGCTGATGATCGTGGCGAAGGTGTAGTTCTCCTGGTTGCCGAATGTCTGGACCAGCGGGTAGTTGATGATGTTGTTGTCGGCTACTCTGCTCGATTCGTTGAAGGTGACCCACATCGACAGTTCATCATCGGGGGCGTCCAGCTGCAGGTCGTCATATCCGCTCGCTTCGTTCGCCAGGGTGACGCTGCAGTCGCTCGAGCGGCAATGGATGGTGTAATTGCTGTCATAGCCATAGTCGCTGACAGCGGTTGATGAAGCGACGTTACCGGCCGCGTCATTCATGTAGTTGACAAAGCTCTGAGAGCTATAGTTGGAATGGATGAAGATGCGGTCCCGATAGAAGAGATACCTTGTCTCAGAATCCGCAGGGGGCTGGACCACACGGAGATAGTAGCGGACCGGTCCCTGCTTCTCGTCGGTGAAGATCTCATCCACGCCGTCCAGTGATCCCACCCGGGGCATCATCATGGCATACAGGTCATGCCCGTATTCGGTATTGGCTATCCAGAAGTCGGCGAATCCGCTCCGGGCGCTTCCGCCTCCGTCGTTACGGTCGTAGGTGCCGTTCCATCCGTCGCCGATGATGGTCCGTGTCAGGGAAGTTGAGCTCACGGAGAGCGCGTCGGCATAGGCTGCTGAATCATTGAAGGAGGTATCATAGTACACATAGAACGATGCGGTCCCTCCCGATGTGATGTTCGCGAGGAAGACCAGCTCATCATTGCTGTCGAAAATATCGTCGCTGTCATTGAGGTCGGTGTCATTGATCCAATCGTCCACCTGGGACACGATCTCATTGCCGACGCTGTCGGTCACCCTGATCGACCGTTCCATCGCCGAGAGCACCGAACCGCCGCAGTTTGATTCCAGATGGCTGCCGTTGATGATCACCGGTTCATGGGTCCTCTCGTAGCCCCTGGTCTCGGTAAGGGTGACCTTGCACCGGTTCCGGAAGCTCGCGTTCCACCAGCCGCTTCCTGATTCATAGCGTAGGGTGGCGTTCACCCGTCCGCATATCTGGCCGGACTGCCCAAGACAGGCCACAGAGGCGTTGGCAAGATAGGGGGTGTTGACATTATATTCTGTGGTCCCGTTCGGGTTGGGTGTGAAGAGCGTGGCGTTGATGGAGCCGAAGGCGCTGATGACGGTCACATTGGAGGTGTTCATCTGATCGCCGGATACATAATCGTCTGAAGGGGTTACCCCGCAGCGCCAGTCCTCCCCTGTCGAGGTGTTGCCCGCTCCGAGCATATGGTTGGCGGTCACTCCCGCATCGACGCCCATCACGACGGAATAGGCCGGGGCGTTGTCTCTATACCAGCTGACGTTGACGGTGAGCGTATCTCCTGCATTGGGGTCGGTCACGTTGAAGGTGCAGTTCAGGTCCTGGAGGTCGGTCGGGACCGCCGGGGAGAGGCTGGTCGTCTGTACCGTCGGCTGTACGTTGCCTATGATGGTCAGATTGATGATGCTGGTCCTGGCCTCGCTCACGTTCGCCGTATAGTTCATCGATGCATAGGTGGCGAAGAACAGCCAGGTGGAGCCCTCATCTCCGGTGGCGTTGACTTCCCAGGCCGTCTCACAGCTGTCTCCGGATATCATGTTCGCAAGACAGCCGACGCTTGAGCTGTCATGGGGGTTTGATGATGTCGTGTAGAATGGAGTGCCAGCATTCATGGGTATGATGCCTTTTGAGGCCTGTTCTTCGGTTCCGAGAGGGGCAGAAGGTTCAGGTTCGAGGTAGAGTCGTATGGCGACGTCATCAAACTCTGCTCCCCGGTCGCTGGTGGAGACCAGGTCGCTGTTCTTGACGAAGAAATAGTCATCGGTCGTGTAGGCCGAGTAGTCGTAGAATGAGGTGACGTATTCGGTGTTGTCGAGCCACATCGAGACCTGGTTGTTGCTGCTTCTCACTTTCTCGTCGATCCAGGTGCCGATCCCGGGGAAGTTCCATGAGTTGTCTACGGTCGCGACGTTGGCTCGTACCTTCTGGGCCTGGTCCTGCGCGGCCCGGGCATCCGGACGGGCGGCGTGGTATGTCGCAGCTATGTTCCCGTTCGCAGTGCCTTTGAAGATGAGCGACCTGTTCCCGGTTGCCCCAGTATCTGATGCGGAAGCTGACTTCCCAGTCGTCGTTGTCCTGATAGGCCATCCGTATGCGGTCCCGGTTGCTTGAGGATGAAGAGGTCTGTCTGAGGCTTCCGGCCGAGGTGTCGATGTCCCAGTTCCCCTGGACGACGGTCCATCTTCCCGTATCGATGGAGGGTTCGCTGAAATCGTCGTAGAAGACGTAGACCTTGGTTCCGTTGACAGGCGGCGCTCCTGCTGAAGGATTGCTGTAGTAGACATAGTAGCCGTCATCGAAGCCGCTGGCTGAGATGTTCTTCTGGAGCTTGAACCTGATCCGGGTCGTCGAGCTGTTGAATGCCGTCGTGTTGATGCGGTCCAATTCTGTGTTGACGCTTCCGTTGAAATACACCACGCGCACGTCGCTGCCGTTGTCCAGGAACTTTGTCCCGGTCGTGTTCATGCTGATGTTGACCGTATACCCTGCTTCAAGCACCGTCGAGATGTTGTTGTTGGTGACATTGATCCTCTTTCGATGGCCCCAGTTCTCATCCCACCAATGGGACGGGTCGAGTGTGGCATTCAGATAGCCGCACTCCCCGCCGGTGCAGGTCACGTTGGTCGTCATGTTGAAGAAACGGTATCTGGTCACGTTTCCGTTCACGGCAGGGCTGACCAGCTGGGCGGTCATGACGCCCCAGGGGACATGCCAGAGGGTGCTGTTTATCGAGTTGCTACTGTTGATGTCCGTGCAGCTCACGGTGAGATTATAACCGCCCGAATCGTCTATGGTCAGGTCCTGATGATCAAGGACCAGGTACCCTGCGGAGAGGTTGGTCGTGAGGTTGCTGAAGAAGAGTTCTGCATCCTCGATGTTGGTCAGGTTGAAGGTGACGTTGGCTACAGACCCTCCACTGTCCGGGTCGGTGCAGTTGACTCGTACCCTGGTGAGCGTCTCACCGAAGCCTATGTCCGAGCAGGGACCCCATCCAGAGGAGATCTCTTGGCATTGGATGTCGCTGATAATCGGAGGCAGAGATGTCTGGACGGTAACGCCCGAGGAATTTATCTGTGTCCCCCAGACCAGGGCATCATAGGGTCGGATGCCGCAGCTCCAGGTCTCCCCTGCCGAGGTGTTGCCCGAGGCGAGCAGGGTATGGCTCTGGACGCCGTTGCTCACGCCCAGGAGATAAGAGATGACGGGGTCGCTGCCGTTGTACCAGGTGACATTGACGCTCAGCGTATCGGCGCTGTTCGGATCAGATACGGAAAAAGAGCAGTTGAGGTCCTGGCTAACGCTCGGAGTTGCGGGGATGAGCGAGATGCTCCCGGCCACCGGCGGCTGATTTGCGATGATGGTGATATTTATCCTTGATGAGTTTGCCTGGCTGATGTTGTCGCTGTAGTTCAACGAAGTGGCGTAGGTGAAGAATGCCCTTGTCGTATTCGGTGTGCCTGTGGCGTTCACCTGCCAGGTCACATCACAGGAATCTCCCGGGGTCATATTGATGAGGCATGCGGTGGTTGAAGGGTCCATGGGGTTCTGGGTGATGGTGTAGAAGGGTTGCCCTGCATTCATGGGGACGACACCCTTTGTTCCTGTCTGTTCTGTGCCGGCGGATACCGTGGGTTCTGGGTCGAGATAGAGCCGTACGATGACGTCATCGAACTCTGCTCCCCGGCCGCTGGTGGTGAGGTCGCTGTCCTTCAGATGGAAGTAGTCGTAGGTCGTATAGCCTGAGTAGTCGTACATTGAGGTCACGTATTCGGTGTTGTCGAGCCACATCGAGACCTGGTTGTTGCTGCTTCTCACTTTCTCGTCGATCCAGGTGTTTAGGCCGGGGAAGTTCCAAGCATTGTCCGCCGTTACGACATCACCCCGTACTTTCTGGGCCTGGTCCAGTGCGGAACGTGCGTCTGCCCGTGCAGCGTGATAATTTGCACTGTCATCGTTCCCGTCCAGGGTGCCTTTGAAGATGAGGCCGCCGCGACCTGTTCCCGGTTGCCCCAGTATCTGATGCGGAAGCTGACTTCCCAGTCGTCGTTGTCCTGATAGGCCATCCGTATGCGGTCCCGGTTCCCTGAAGATGAGGCGATCTGTCTGAGGCTTCCGGCCGATGTGTTGATGGTCCAGGTTCCCTGGACGACGGTCCATCTTCCCGTATCGATGGAGGGTTCGCTGAAATCGTCGTAGAAGACGTAGACCTTGGTGCCGTTGTCAGGCGGGGCTCCTGCTGAAGGATTATCATAATACACAGAGTAGTTTGCGTCAGCTCCGCCTGCAGAGATGTTCTTCTGTAGCCTGAAGCGGAGGGTGGTGGTGGGTGTGTTGAATGCCGTCGTGTTGATGCGGTCCAATTCGACGGATGCGGACCCGTTCCAGTAGACGATACGGGTATCGCTGCCGTTGTCCAGGAATTCCAGGCCGGTCGTGTCCACCGTGACATTGACCGTATACCCCGCTTCAAGCACCGTCGAGATGTTGTTGTTGGTGACATTGAGCGTCCGTCTTCTGTACCAGCCGGTGTCCCACCAATCCCCTGTCGGATCAAGGGTGAAGTTGACATCGCCACATTCTCCCCCTGTGCAGCTCACGTTGGCGGTCATGTTGAACAGGACATTTCTTGTGACATTGGTCGCCGACGTCGGACTCAGCAGGGTGACGCTGAGGTTTCCGTAGGCGATGCTCCAGTTCGTGTCTTTCTGGCTGACCGGATTCTCTTTACAGATCACCCTCAGGTTGTAGTCTCCTGAATCCACGAGGTTGACCCCGCCGGTATTGTACTGCCAGAACGCCCCTGTCCTGGAGGTCACGGTGTCGGTGAACAAGACCTTGAGGTCATCGATGTTGGTCAGGGTGAATGTGACGTTCTTGACCGTTCCGCCTCTCGTGGAGTTGCAGGATGCTCTCACGGCGTTGATGGTGTCTCCGTAGATGAGCGATGTGCAGTTGACCATTCCTGCTCCGATATCACAGCCCACCTGAGTGATGTTAGGATAGATGTTGGCCGTCATCCGGATGCCGGAAGGGGCGGTGTTGCTCAGCATCGTGATGTTGGTCTTATAGACCCCGTTGACCGAGATGGCGTATTCCTTGGCCGGATTCCCGCTGTTGTCGGCCGAGATGTTGAGCACTGCCATCCCGTCAGGTCCGGTGAGACCATGATTGATGACTGTGCCGTCCTCTCTGATGGTGACGTTCAATCCTTCTCCCTGCGTGCCGTTCTCATAGGTGACGTTGAAGGGGAAGTATCTGTTGAGCGTATTTCCCGAAGCCCACGCATCTATGGGGTCGACGATGTTGACATAGCCTGCGAGCGTGGGGTTCTCCGCTGCACCCGTATAGAGATAAAGGTCCTCGATGCGGTTGTCGTCGGCAGGCTGTGTGAAGTTGACGAAGGCTGTATCATAGAGTCTCACATAGGCGCTTGCGCGGATATCGGTGTTGACCAGGGTGGTCCTCGAGGTCTCATAGAAGAACGCGCTATGGGTGACATTGACGTCGGTGATGTTGACGAAAGAAGTGCCTCTCGCGCTGATACGATATACCCTGCTGTTGATGATGTTGGATTTGGTGTTGGTGCCCTGCGTATAGATCATGAAGCCGGTCATCCCGACATTGGTGAGGTTTATCTCGTTGTCCGCGTCAGAGGTGCGGAAACTTCGGGTGATGTTCGTCGATGTCCCGTTGGCGTAGGGCGTGGATATGTTCTCTAAAGTCACCACCCCGTTTGTCTGGGCATTGTAGTAGAGAAGATAATCGATGAATGAATTGTACACATAGGTGTTGTCGTTGGGATCGTTGAAATGATAGAGGTAGTGGATGTTTGAGTTGTTGATGGTCACCGTCCCTCCATCGTTCCTGACGGCGAATCCTGAATTGCTCACATCGACATTGCTCATGTTCAGTGTCAGTGCGGTGGTGGTGGACGTGATGTTCATGTTTATGCTGGACACGTCCTGGTTGAGATGGTCGATGTTCACCACTCCTCCGCCTTCCACATAGAGGTAGAATCGGTAGACATAGGAATCGCTGACTTTCATCTTTACATTGTTGTCCAGGAGGTAGGTGAGATAGGTCGACGAGTTCGTTATCTCTGTGGAGGAGCTATGGTACCCATAGAGTCTGACCCTGTTGTTGTCCAGTGTCGTGTTGACCAGCGAAGCGTTGCCATATTGCCTGATGATGTAATAGTTCGAGTCGTCCAACTCCTGCATGAGCGAGTTTTTCGTGTTGAACCTTCCTCCTGCGAGGACGTCGAAGTAGTGCTGTGCATTGGCGGTGAGGTCCATGTTGTAGGTGACGTTGTAGAAGGTCAGGGACGCTCCTGACCCCACATTGACCTCTCCGTCGATGGTGATGGTCTGGTCTTTGCAGACCTCGGTGCCCGTGACGTCCCAATTGCCGGCGACAGAGGGAGCGTTGCAGCCATAGACCGTGACGCTGCTGGAGTTCACCCAGTCGCTCGATCTGTTGGCATCGGAGAGACGAAGTCCGCACTTCCAGGTGGAGCCCTGGGAGAGGTTCCCTGCTCCCAGGGTGGCGTTGAAGAGTGTGCCGCTTCCATAGCTGTTGTTGTAATCGATGACGCCGATGAGCGTGGTGCCGTTCCACCATTGTACCGATACGTTGATGTCATTGTTCTGCGGGTGGGTGATGGTGGCGGTGCAGGTGAGATCGTCTCCCGTGTAGTTGACCTCGGTGACGCTGTTCAGGCTCGGGACAGGATTGTCCGGGGGCAGGGGTATGTAAACCTCCTGGTTGATGTTCCATTCCCACTTGAACTTGAGCGGGGTCAGGAGCGCTCCGAACATCTTCTCTTCGGGCAGGGCCCAGAGGCCGTTTCCGTCGGATTCGTTTCCCGCCCGGAAGGTCATGTTCTCGGATTCATTGATCCCCCAGTCTGCATCAGGGGTGATGATGAAATAGAAGGAATAGTTGGTGTTGGGATCGAGCCGGTTCCAGCCGGCGAAGGTCCCTGCTCCGTTCTCAAGGCCTTCGCTCCCGTTGAAGTAGAAGTCCAGGATGTTGGAGTTGTTGTCGTTGTCGATGTCTGCTGCCACCACCGAGAGCGTAACTCCTGCGCCTCCTGCATAGGTATCAGAATCTACCGTGTGCGCGGTCCAGGTGCCGGAGAAGGGAGTGCCGTCATTCTCGTACCAGATGACATCTTCTGCGCTTCCTACAGCGGCGATGATATCGGGCCTTCCGTCGAAATTGACGTCACCGACCACCACTCCTGGGACCGATGAACCAGCGTTGGCGACGACCGTATTCGCTGTCCATTGCACGCCGTCAAAGGGCGTGCCATCGTTCTGGAAGACGATGATCTGGCTTGCGCCTGTTCCGACCACCACATCAGGATAGCCATCGTCGTCGAAGTCTGCCACGGCAACTCCCAGCACGCTCGTAGCGGCGTCATTGTTGTCCAGGGTGTATTTGGTCCAGGGTGTCGTCGTGGGGGTTCCGTCGTTCTGGTACAGGTAGAGAGCAGGATCGCTCGTGCCTGCGACCGCATCGAGCCAACCGTCCCTGTTGAAATCCCCCAGGGCCAGCCGGTTGGTAAGCCCTGCCCCGGTGGCATGGGTCCCCGGCGTGCTGTCGATGACATATTCGGCGTTGCTCCAGGAATCTGCGGTGAACATGGTGCCCACATTGGCGTACCATTGGATGGCCGTGCCTTCCACCATGGTGAGGGCATCCAGGTCGCCGTCATTGTCGATGTCGCCCAACACATAGTCATGCACATCAAGGCCGGCATTCCGGTCCACCCGTGCCGTTGTCCATGCTCCGGTGAACGGTGTCCCGTCGTTCTGGAGGTGCTTGATGTCGTTGGCTTCATCTCCTTCCCCTATATCCAGGTCGCCGTCGCTGTCCATGTCTCCCACGGCGACCGCATGGGCATAGTTGATGGTGTCATCATCGGCGATGAGTTCGCTCCAGACGCTGCTTGCCGGTGTGTGGTCGTTCTTGTACACCATGATGTCTTCGCTCCCGGTGATCATGTTGGAGGTGACCAGGTCCATCCAGCCGTCGTTGTCCAGGTCTCCTGCCACCACGATCTGGTTCCGGAGGGTCCCGACGTTTGTGTCCACGTCGTTCTCGGTCCATTCTCCCACGTCAGGCGTCCCGTCGTTGGGATACCATTGCAGGTCGTCTGCCACATCCACGAGCGCTGCGATGTCGAGGTCGCCGGCGATATGGCCCACCTCTCCGGTGTTGGCATCCACGGTATAATCGACATTGTGGGTGGTCGAGACGAAGATGTCGTGGGTCGTGGGTCCGTCGTCCGGGACCAGGGTGGTGTTGATGAGATACTCCTTCACTCCTGCCGTGTCTGAGAGGCCGAACCGGTGCTGTGCCATGATGGTGGTCTCCCTGATCTGGTCGGCGTCTATCTGGTACGCTTCGCCCGTAGCGATCTGCACTTCCACGACATAGGTCGTGTTGGCGGTGAGGTTCGCTATGTTGCCCAGGAACTGGCTGGTGCCGTTGAGCTTCCTGCCCAGCCGGGAGATGGAATAGACGAGCGTGTCGTCGGCAGCATTGGCGTTGTTCTGGGTGTCATAGATGTAGATCCTCACGTCGAACTCCCCTGCTGCGGGGTCGATGGCAAGGTACCAGGGTCTGGCTTCCTGGACGCTCCCCCTGCTGTCGGTAACGGTCGACGGACCCAGGGCATAGAGGTCCGGTGTGAAGAGCGGTGCCTGGGCATCATAGCTGATTGAACTTCCGTTGCTGAGGCCAGTCCAGGTGAGATACCTTTTTCCTGCTGCGACCGTCTCCTGGGCGCCTCCTGTCCTGTTGACCGTGAAGTTGACGGGCAGCTCTTCGGTGAAGCTGAAGACGGAATCACGATGGCTGGTGATGGTGATGCTTGTATGATACGGTCCTTTCCAGGGGTCGACGGTGACGGGCATGCTCCTGATGATGTCATAGGGATAGTCCTGCTGGACCGTGAAATGAGAGATCATCGAGCTGTTGACTCCTGGGGCTGTTGCCGATACCTCCAGGCTGTAGTTGCCTTCTTGGGCGGTCCTGTTGAATGAGGCTTCGTACACCCCTCTTGACGTCTCGCTGACCGAGTCATGGCCTGTGAAGCTGGTGGAGAGCAGGGAAGACATCCCTCCGGGTGCTGTTATGGTGAGGTTCACCCTCGCCCCTTCTACCAGATGCCCGTCGGTATCGAGCACCACCATGATGATCTCTGCGGTCTCGTCGGGATGGTAGATCGGCTTCCTCGTGTTGATGGACGCCACTCCTGTCTCTGCGTATCCCGGGTCGGTGGCGTTGAAGACGACAGTGTAGGGCTGTCCAGGGGTCAGGTCTCTCACCTTTGCCCAGCTGGAAGGACAGGTCTGGGTGGAGAAATTGAAGTCTGCGCATTTCCAGAGTTCCTTTCCCTTCGCGACGGTCGTGAAGCTTCCCTGGGCAAAATCGAGTGCCGTGGGGTCTATGGCATAGGCTCTGACGACCTTCTCGTCTGCTATCACGACATCGGCCTTCTTCAGGTCACCTATCCTGATGGTCAGTGTCGATGAGATGTTGAGGTCGGTGAAGATGAGGTCCTGGATAGGGCCGTGGGGGATGGTCACCCTGGTCTTCTTGGGTCGATCAGGGGATGCCGGTGCCCCCCGGCTGTTCTCTTTCTCGTCCGGTGTGAGTTTGGTGATGACGAGTTCCTGGTCCGATCCTTTCTTGTCGGCGACGATCATGATCTTTCCGGTGTCGAGGCCTTCGGAAGGGATGATGGCCGGTTCCTCGCCGAAGATGACCCGTACTTGGGTGGTGAAGTTCTCTTCATCGGTCACCGCGGTGATCGTGTAAAGCCCCTCGACGGTCGGATAGAATGTCGTCACCTCTTTGGGGACACCAAGATACGTATAGGTGATGTTCTCGATGCCGATGATGATCTTCTTGACAGGGATGCCTGCGTATTCTATCCTGATGGCCGTGGAGACTGTCTCGAAGGATGCGTTGAAGGTGTCCTCTGGCGGGACCTCTCTGATGGTCCTGGTCCTGTTCTCTGGAGCTGTCGCTTCTGCATAGGCCACCTGGAAGGTTGCTGTCCTGACCGTCCTGTCTCGCAGGGTCAGCGTTGCGTCATAGCTGCCCGCGGTGCGCGGGATGAACCTCACCCTG
This sequence comes from Nanobdellati archaeon, assembly GCA_013152815.1. Classification (GTDB taxonomy): domain Archaea; phylum Nanobdellota; class Nanobdellia; order Woesearchaeales; family JAADFO01; genus JAADFO01. The sequence goes on along the minus strand of JAADFO010000076.1, from coordinate 3,922 downwards.
TCGGTCCTCATCCCGACGAATGCCTGCCGTCTTCCTCCGCCTCCGACGATGAGCGATTTCATCGGACTATGCTGCCCGGAAAGGTTCAGATGGATGATGACCGTGGCTCCCAGGGCATATTCATCCTCATCGGTCCATATCATCGTCTGGTCTTGGTCAGATTGGTCCGGTGGCGGGTTGCTCTGGCCGGTCCGGTTGCTCCTGTTTTCTTCCTGGCCGCTTCTGTTCTCTGGCACGGGTGGGATCCTCTCGACAACGGTGAATGACGAAAGGGCCTCGACCCGTCTGGAATTGGGGTCGACAATCTCGACAAGATACGCTCCTGGCTGTCTCGGCGTGTAGTGCGTATAAGGTGTGCTGAAGCCGGCGAACTGGCTCCGTTCTTCTCCCTGGCTGGTCACATGGGCGACGAAGAGGAACTGGGAGTCATATCCCGTCATGTCAATGCTGACCCGTTCTCCCAGGTCAAAGATATCCTTGGGGATGAATCCCTCTTCAGACAGGCTCCCTACCGGGACGGTGCCGATGGTCTCGTTGTCCGCCCCATTGTTTGCTCCGCCGGACTGGCCTCCGACGAACGTCAGGCCTATGATGATCAGGGCGAGCGCAAGGACTGACAAGATGCCGGTCTTCCTGGCTCCTGTGGCTGATGATCTATCTGATGATCTATGGTTGTTGTCCATCGGGGTTCAGCAGCGGATCGAGTTCTGGCCGTAGCTCCTGTTCATGATCGTTGATGAATTCATAGTAGCGGTCGAAACCGTAGATGAGATGGTGGTCTGCGAACAGGGAGTGTTCAAGAAGATGCCTGCTCATATCCGCGGAGGGGATCGACCGTATCTGCCATGCTCCGTCGGCGGCGAGGGATCGGGGCCCTTTCCTGGGGGTGTTCCTCTGGATGCAGAGGAAGATCTCCCTTCCTTTGAGCAGGGCGAAATTTATCGGATGATGTCTGCGAAGCTCCCTGACCCGTTCCCTGAGCGCTTTGGCCTCTTTCGGCTGTTCCTGCTCGAGCCTGCGTAGCTCGATGAGGCCCATGAGCAGCCGGGTCCTGGGATTGTCGAGATTGAGAGAGCAGAGATGTGACCGTCCTATGACCTGTTTCAGGAGGATATCCTCCTGGAGAAGCTCGTTCACCTTCCTGTTGATGTTGGGATACTGCCTGCCGAGCCGTCGGGCTATCTCGTTGATGGAGAGCCGGAGATAGGTGTTCCTAAGAAAGAGCTGCAGGATCGCCAGGTCTAGTCTGTTCTCTCTCGTCACTGTTGGCAGCCTTTATACCTTTAAAGGTATATCATTATACTTTAAATGATATAACGCATATTTAAAGCTTTCTCTTCTCTCGTCGATATGTGATGAGGTGCTGATCCGTTTCGAAAGAAGCTAGCTGCCCGCAGGTGAAGCTATCACTGTCCTTTTTCATGTTCACTATGGAATCCCCCTCTGTCGGACTCGGCCGATTCGTTTCTTTAAAAAGGTTATGTTGGGGAACGCTTGTCTGCTACAGACTTTATTATACCTAACTAATCATATCATATTAATCGTCATACCTAATTAATCATACTGATTATTATACCTAACTAACCATATTAATTATCATAGTTAATTAATCACTTAATCAGGAAATTGAATCAGAAAATTGAAATTGAAGATTAGAACGCCCAAAAATATCCGCGAAACACCGCTTCCTGTGAACTGGCCCGGACGACGCGTAATCCGGGGAGCGAGCAGCGGGGCTCGAAGAGATAGCGAAGCTGGCTCATCGAGAGTTACTCTTTACGGGATCAGATACGTGACTTCTTAGGATATATCAAATTACTCTTTGGTATGAACGACCATCTCTGAGTTTCTTTAGTCCACCGGCTTGTCGTCACCTGCGCCGATGTTGTCAGGGATGACGACCTCTTCTTCCGCTTTCTTGCCTGCCAGCGAGCTTTTCAGCTTGCCGAAGAACCCTTTCTTCCCTGTTTTCGCTTTCTCTTTCCCTGCTGCTTTTCCCCCTTCTTGCGTCTCTTCATCCCCTCTCTCTTCTTCTCTGCTTGCTTCTTCTGCAAGCTCACTGATGGCCTTCATGTTCTTTTCGAGGTTGGGCTGGTCCCTGATAAGGTCTATCAGCATCTTCCTGATGGTGCCCGCCTCAGCGAAACGTCTCTCTATCTTGTCCTTGAAATAGGACTTGAGGTCGGTGGTCTGGTCAGAGAGCAGTTCCACGACCTTTCCGTAGTGCTTCTCGAACTTGTCAAACTTCGCTATGAGGTCCTCTATCTCCTTCTTCTCTGCCTTGTTGCTGAACTTGACCTTCACCACGTCGAACTCCTGGAGCAGGCTGTTCATCCCCTTGTCCAGGTCCTTCACCTTCGCATCCATGGCATCGAAATCAGTCACCTTCTTCTGGATCTCGATGAACAGGGTCTCTGCCTTGTCGGCATGCCTTTCGACGATGGCCTTCATCTTCTCCATGGCATTGAGCTCTTTCTTCACGTCCTGGTTCATCTTGACGGTCTCTTCGATGCCCTTGAAGGTGCTGATGATCCGACGCAGTTCCTTGATGTCCTCAAGGAGCGTATCGATGAAGCTGCGGTTCCCCTCGATCTTGGCGGACAGCCCCTCGATTTTCGCGTCCTGGCGTTTCACCTCGATGAGGAGTTTATCGGGCTGCACCGATTCTACCATGTCCACCGACTTGATCACCCTGACCTCTATCTGCTGGAGGCTCTTGTTGGTATCCATGATCATGCCGCGAAGCTCGCCGATCTGCTCGCTGATCCTGCCGAAGCGTTCCTGGGTGTTCTTCCGGAGCTCTCCCAGGGCTTCCAGCTGGGCCTTGATCCTGGTGATCTCTACCGACAGGTTCATCTCTTCAGCGCCGGCAGCCTTGGTATCATCATCAAGATACTGCTCATCATCATCGAGGCCTTCCAGATCATCTGCGTCTGTATCTGCCTCTTCCTGCTTTTTCCTTCCTTTTCCGAAGATTCCCATGTTACCTTTCCTGTCCTGTTATGTGGTCTCTGATTCTTTTTATGGCACCTGTTCCTATAAAACCTTTTACTATTCCTCTTGAGTGTTCCTATCGGCCGTCTGGCGTGTTCCTGTCGTGCCTTCTTCTCTTTGTCTCTTCTTTCTCTTTATCTTTTCTTTTTTTTCTTTTCTTCTTTCCTTCGCCTGTGTGTCAGGTATCTGCCTTCAGCGCTTTGAAAAGGTGCAACCCTTCCTGCATGGCTTTCTTCTTCTCTTCCGGGCTGAGTTCGTGATAGCATCGTTTGAGGTCGGTATAGATGGCCTTGGCCTTCTCTTTCTCGCCCTGGCTCAGCTTGAACTCCATGTACTTGGCAAGGTCGGAGAAACGGCGATAGGCATCCCTCTTTTCCAGGGGAGTGTCCTCCTGGGGAGCATCCTCCCCCTGATGTGAGGGTCCCTGCTCTTCATGAGATGCCTTCTCTTCTTTCTTCACCTCTTTCTCTCCTTTGTTCTCCTTCTCCTGCTCCTTCTCCTGCTCCTTCTCCTGCGCCGGTTGGAACATGAGCCCTTTCTTCTTCCAGGTCTGGAGCGTCTGCATCAGCTCCTTGCGGCTGGTCGCCTTCCGGACATCCTCTGCCAGCTCTCGGATCTTGAACTCTTTCGCTATCCAGTCTGCGGTGTCGTTTTTCTTCTCGTTGTGATGCTGCGCGAATACCTGCGGAGACATGCTCCTGATGATGTCCTCCAGCTCCTGCAGAGACATCGCCGTCTGGCCGTTGGAATAGGACAACGACCCGCTCAGCGGCAGGATGTGCTTGAACAGCGGCTCTTCTTTCTTCTTCACGGTCTTCTGCTTTTTTTCCTGTTGTTCCTCTGCTTCTGCTTTTGTCCGTTCCTCTTTGGCTTTTTGCATCTCCGCTTCGAGTTCTTGTTTGTTGATGGTTTGTTCTTGTAGTTGTTT
>JAADFO010000075.1 GCA_013152815.1 Nanobdellati archaeon | reverse complement strand
GGTCGAGGAGCAAGACAGCGAAGGAAAAACAACCAGCAGGGTCACCTACGACAATAATGACAGAAAGGTGGCAGAGGATTTCCTTGACGATGAGGGAAATACGAGATATACCCTCACCTACGACAAGAACGGCAAGGTCAAAAAAAGAACGATCACAGTAAATGGTCAACCATATGATGTAAAACAGGATGACGACCCTGAAGATATATGCAAGAAAGCGGAGGATAAAACAGCAGCATGCAGAGAGCAGGTTGAAGACGCACAGAGATCCGCTGAGCTCATCGACAAGGGACTGCCGGACAACTGGCTCGGTGGCCTCCTCAACCCAGTGCTCACTGCCGCCAACGTCTACAACAAATATGTCACAGATGTCTACCAGTCTGCGCTTGCCGGGACATGGGCATGGAACATGATCGGCAACATCTTCGGAAGCCAGGGAGGAAGCCAGCACCATATGCTTCCAGGCGTCGAGGAATGGCTGGATAAACAGATCTGGGGCGGCGAATACCAGGCAGAGAACTACTGCAGGGACCAGTTCCAGGACATCAGGGTCAACCCCAACCTGAACGCAGGGGAGTACGCTGCAGGACAGATGCAGGGCAAGGTCCGGAGGATCGACAAGAACGGCAACGACATCATGGCACTCATCATCACCGGAGAACGGAGCAGCCTCATCGAGTATCCCAACGCCACAGTACCGGACAAGACCATCAGGGAATACTTCTACAAGATGGAATGGAAAGTGATTGCCGCTGGAGGAGACCTTGCCTATCAGGTCAGGCTCATCGGCGTTGACACGGCCACCAACCGGCAGCGGATAAAGAACGATGCCCTGAAAAAGACATACACGCTCGCTTCGGGAAAGCGGGACCAGTTCATGGGAAAGGATGCTTTTGTCGACTACAGCAGGATTCGGTGGGACCAGTTCTGCCTGGTCTTCAGCAAGAGCTCGGCAGAGTTCAGGGACGCCATCGGAGGAAAGAGCATCTGCACCGACTTCGTGACGTCCAACGCAGGGGTCGAGAGCTTCGACTTCGGCTCCAGCACACCAGGATGGATGCTCCTGGTCCCCAATGCAGAGGGAGAGGGCATGCCTGCCACGACAGAGAACGACGACAACGGTCAGAACACGCCGGCAGGGAACGACGAGGAGACAGCACCGGACAGCAACTGGGCTGATTGAAAAGATGAGAACAAAAGCGCAGATAACCATATTCATGATCCTCGGGCTCATCGTACTGGCAAGCCTCCTCATGTTCCTCTTCCTGCAGAAGGAATTGGAGGTGGAACAGCTTGGCGAGAACAGGATCCTCACCGAGAAGGTCACCTCTGAGATGGTCCCCATCAAACGCTTTGTCGAGGACTGCCTCTACCAGGAGGCAAAGGCAGGCATCATCACCATAGGAGAGCATGGCGGCTATGACGACCCTGCAGAAGAGCTGCTGCTCAACCAGGATCCCACCTCTTCAGATGCGATAGAGCTGGTCAGAGGAAGCGGCTACTACATCCCCTATTGGTACTATGTGATCAGCAGGAACACCTGCCACAGCTGCAGGTTCTCGTCCAAGGAGCCGGTGCTGCACGGCAGCTCGTTCAGCGATTTCGACTTCTCGGTGGAGGCCAACCTCGCCCGCAGAATCAAGAAGGACCTGCCTTCCTGCCTCGACGGCTTCAGGGGCTTCCAGGACGAGTTCACCATCACCCCCCTGGGAAACATGACCATCAGGCCCATCATCACCGACAAGACCGTCAAGGTCACGATGGAATACCCCCTCGAGATCGTCAAGGGCAAGAAACAGTCAACCCTGACCTCTTTCACGTCCAGGGACCTGCAGGTGGACCTTCCCTCGCTCTTCGACCTCGCCGAAGAGATCATCACCTATGAGGAAAAGAACCATTTCCTGGCCAAGAACACGCTCAACATGATAGCTGCGGGAAGCATGCCTGCCCCGGATCCGGACCGGCTGCCGCCCATAGCTGCCACAGACTTCAAATGCGGCCCCTCGGTGAGCTGGTACAAGAGCAATGTGGAGGAGAAGATGAAGGACCTGCTGGCAGTCACCGTGCCAAGGTTCCAGGTCTTTGGATCCCTGAACTTCAATCCCATCAAGCTCAAAGATGACTTTGGCTCAGGATTCTACGCCCAGTACTATATGGTGCTCAACGAGACCTCTGTCCCCTATGCCATAAGCTTCGACTATCTCGGCTGGCCCGTCTACCTCGACATCTATCCTTCCAACGGCGACATCCTGGAAGGCACCGACCTCTCCCAGAGCATGCCGCTCTTCGTCTTCTGCATGCACGACTATGAGTTCATGTATGACCTGAGCTATCCCATCATGGTGACCCTCCAGGACCCGGCAGCCTTCGACGGAGAAGGGTACACGTTCCAGTTCGGCCTGGAGGCCAACATCAGGGCCAACAGCGGACTGAACAGCACCAACACGACGTTCCCTGAACGCGACTATTCCCTGATACCGCCGCTGTTCCAGAACCCGGACCAGCGGCTTTCCGGAAACTACACCTTCCGTGTCAGCGATGCCTACACCAAGAACCCGCTCAACGATGCGGTCATCAACCTCTGCATCCCTGACGAAGAGGGGTATTGCGACGCCGACTCCATCACCCTGGGGACGACCAACGGCTCGGGCGAGGTCACGACGAGACTGCCCACGAGCATGCTCGGCCTCATCACCATCACCCGCGAGGACTATCAGCAGGAATACCGCAACATGGGCCTCCCGAAGAAGAAGAACGTCAAGGAGACCATCACCATGAACAGGAAGGTCAAGAAGACCATCCATCTCAAGAAGAAGCTCTTCCGCCTGCAGTCGACGGTAGGGAACGGCCTCGAACAGCTGCTCCGCACCTGGAAATTCTATCCCGATTATGCAGAAGATCTGGACCCCGCAGACACGGTCACCCTGACCTTCACCCGGATGGATGAGGGAGAGGAGCCCTTCAATGCGGTCGCGCTCTTCACCGGCAACGGCACGACAGAAGTGGAGCTCATACCAGGGAAGTATCAGGTCAGTGCAACCATCCTCTCGGAAAGCCCGATCCACATCCCCAGGGAGAAGAAATGCATCTCTTTCCCCTGGTACACCTTCAAGAAAGATGAATGTTCCTGGATGGACCCCATCGACATGGATGCGGTCCCTGCGGGCGGCCTCAAGATAAGCAAAGAGAACCGTCTCTGGACGCTCACCCCTCAGGAGCTCTATGGGAACAACAGCATCACCTTCTACGGCGTCGCCCTGAAGACCGACGACCTCAAGCTCCATGAAGAGCTCAAGTACCTCTCCATCTACCAGTCCATCTCGGATACGTATAGGAACGCCCTGGAACCGACCTACGACGGGTGAGAAGAACTTCTGAAATCCATGCTTTCATCAGCCATCAATAAAGAAGCGGTCCTCTGCTATCACTCAGGTGCGAGCCGGGCCACGACCATGCCGTTGAAGGTCCTTCCCTCCGGCAGGGTGGAGGTCTTGACGCGTTTCCGGGTGAGAGAGGGATCCTCCTGGATGATGCGGTAGCCGTTGACAAGGGAACCCTCGTCTGCTGCAGTGGCGCCTGTTTCAGCAGGACCCTCCAGGGCAACCGGAGGGGTTTTCTCTCCGGTCGGCTGAACATCAAAGGTGAATGAAGAGAGGAATGTCTTCTGGTCGACGGTCGCCTCGGTCTCCAGAAGGTATTTTCCCTCTGAAAGGTCCTCAGGAAGGTAGAGCTGCCGTTCTGACGTCTTCTCTCCCTGCAGGTTGATGGTCTCCTGCTTGAAGAAGACGACGTTCTTGGTCGCCTTGTCCCTGACACGATAGGAGAGGAACACCTGATGCGCATCCTTAGACCCCACATCGACGACCTTGACCTCGATGGCGAGGGGCTTTCCCGGCTCATAGCGGTCGCTCAGGAAACGCGTATCCACATCGATCCTGTTCAAGGCAGGAGACGAACCGGAGAAGTCCAGAAAGATGACCGACAAGGATCCGATGACGATGAGGCCCAGCACGAGCAGCCCTATCAGGACCATCTTGGCGTGGGAACCGTCGTCAGGAACGCGTGATGGCGAACTCCCGATGACGTCCTGCACCTCTGCAGGAGGATACCCCTGATCCACGAGGAATGCTGAGAGCGTCTTTTTGTCATATCCCTCTGCGAGCTTGTCCTGGACATACTTCACCAGCCGGGGGTCTGTCATAGCTTTCCCATCGTGGACAGGGTATAAATATGTTTCGATGATCCGGCTCTGTAGAAAGTTACGCTTTCGCGTGGCCGGCATCAGGCTCGGCCACCGCAATGACACTGCTTCTGCCGTTCCGGCCCCGCACCGGGTTACGCTCAGTTGACACGCAATATGGAGCATGAAGCTCCATTACGTTGCCCTGCTGTGCATCTGCAAGGCAGCGGTGCGGAACAATGGGTTCCGCTTCCTTTGATCAAACTTTCGTGAAAGTTTGGGGGCGACCCCCGGAACTCTCTGCTGCACACTCATAGGACGCCTCGCGGTGGGACGCCGGCCCTACTTTCTACAGAGCCGATGATCCGGAGTTTTCAAGGGGAGAGCGGGAGGAGACCGACCGTGCTTTCCTGCACAGATGTTTTTTGTTTTTTCCACAAAGGTTTTATACCATGAGTTTCTCCAGAGGGGCATGGCCAAAAAGATAGCGAGGAAGAAGGGGAAGGCAAAGCCACCGGAAAGGTCCTCTGTCTCCAGGGTGCCTGCTCGGAAAAGGACCAGAGGGATGACCGGCCTGCTCCAGGACCTGCGCAGGGATTTTCTCGTCGATACTAATGCACTTGTCGAGACCTTCTTCTATGACATCGCCAGCATCATCGTCTTTGTCATCATCGGCAAGCTGGTCAAGGCCATGAGCGCAGGCATCACAAACAATCTCGTCGGCATCGTCCAATCGGGCAATCAGGCGCTCATCGCGTCGAATGCTTCCATCATCTATCGGGCGATGTGGTATTCTCTGTCCCTGGCGGCCCTTACTCTCATCGCGTATTTCCTGCTCTTCTCGTTCTCGAGACACCTGGTCTGGAGACGCCTCAGAGGAAAGAAAGAGCTCAAAGAGCTCATCAGGGGATGGGGAAAGACCATCCTCGGCATCCTGAGCTTCGGCGTGATCGTCCTCATCGTGATGTCGTTCCCGATGGCCGTCGCCTACGGGTCCATGGTCAGCGGGCTGCAGCCGAATCTCCTGATCATCATCCTCATGGGAATCTTCATGCTGCTCCTGTGGCATCTTTACATCAACTACATCTTCCAGCTGACCAGGACAGGGAAGGTCTTCCATAGCTACGCTCTCGCGTTCAAGAGAGGGTTCGGCGGCATCCTCGGGTTCCTGCCGCGCTACCTCCTGCTGTTCATCATCCTTGTCCTGATCTCCCTGATCCCGCTCCTGCTGAGCGTCTCCCTGGACCCTGCTTCTCTGGCAGGCAAGATCATCTCCGAGTTCCTGATGCTCATCTGGATAGTCTACAGCAGAAGCGTGCTGCAGAGCCACATGGCCCATGAGGAGAAGCGAGCAAGGCAGACAGGATAGAAGAGAAACGTTTCTTTCTTTCTCAGGAATTTGTGCATTCTGGTATTCTGCTGCCCTGCAAAAGAAATCTGCAAAAGGATGAAAGATGCAAAGGAAGATGCGAAACTGCGAAGCTTATCCGAAAGCCCTGCGCACGTCGATGACGTCCACAGAATTGACATGGGAGATCTTTGCGACCGCTTCCTCGAGCTCGTCGGAGGAACCCTTTGCCTCATCCTTGGAGAAGACTATGTGGATGGCCTCGAGACCGAAGGCGACCGGCTTGTTCTCTGTGGAATGCACATGCCCGCCGTCAGCGGTTATGAGCGTCTTTGCCTGCTCGGCAATCTTAGCGAGATCGGTATCCGGACTCTCGGGCATGATCTTGAGGGTGATGACGACGTCAGCCATTGTGGTTGTCCTTGCTGTCTTGTGATGCTTCGATGTCCTTCGGTATTTCTGGTCTGAACAGGGACAGCCTCAATTGGGTCCCACGAACTTGCAGTTCGGGCATTTATAGGCGGCAGCTATCTCTCTGGCATGGGTAGAACGCACGATGAACTTATGGCCGCATTTAGGGCAGGGAAATATGGTCGAACCCGTATTGTTCGTGATGGGCTCTTTCGACGCGTTGCATATGTGGGCTTCCATGATGAAGGACGGGATGAGGAACCCTTTAAAAAGGTTTGGGTTTTCCGGCTGTCGTCTTCGACCCCGCGGCGAGGGTGGCAGCAGGAGAAACAGGGAGGTACAAAGAACAGGCAGAAGAGCAGAAGGAAAGCACACCTACGCAAGAATCATAACAAACCTTTATATACTATTCTTATTGCATTGTTATCTATAATGGGGGACGATTTTGACCTGCCCTTACCTGAACCGCCCAAGCGGAAAAAGACGCGTCTTTCCCTTGGAGGCCTGGGAAAAGCCTTCGGCAGCCGTGAGGAGGGAACCCTCTCTCCAAAGAAGATAGACAAGTCACTCAAAGAGCTCGAACACCGGAAGAAGGAGCTCGAGGCCATGGAGCAGAAGCTCAGCGAGAAGGAGAGGATCCTCCGGCAGGTGGAAGAACACATCCATGCTGAACAGAAGGCGATGGCTGAGAAGGAACAGCTCCTCACGAGGAAACAGGATGCGCTCGACAAGGATACGAGCAACATGGAGAAGAAGATAGAACGATACCAGGAACTGCTCAAAGAGCTCGATGATGAAAGCAAGATAAAGCAGCAGATCATCGATGATCTGGAGCAGAACATCAGGCTCAAGAGACAGTACCTCAATGACCAGAGCGTCACCGAAGAGATGCTCAATTTCATGAAGGTCGTCGACGACCTCCTGGGAAACCTTCCGGAGGACAGGATCCAGGACATCATCAAGACCAAGGAATTCAAGTTCTATGAGAAAGTGATGGCCAAATATCAGGTGGGAGGCTGACCATGGGATTGCTCGCTAAAGTCCAGAGGATCAAGGAGACACCCAGAGGGAAACATGTGAAGCAGGGCGACCGGAGCAGACCCGGAGCCAGAGTAGACCCCGCCGAAGGATTGCAGGCAGCCGACGAGAGGAGATACCTCCAGCAGCTCGATGGCATGAAGAGACGCATAGACCATGAGATGCGCGAACGCATCGCCCATCTGAACGTTCTGGAGGCCGACCTCGAGAAGAAAGCGGAACAGCTCAGGAAAAAGGAGAAAGAGCTGGACAGCCGTTCTCGTCCTGAGGGACCCATCGGCTCATCTTCGGAATCCAAGAGACAGGCAAGGCTCCAGAAGGACATCGAGGAGAAGGAAGCCCTGCTTGACCAGCTCACCCGTCGCATCGACAGGGAGCAGAAGATCTCGGCCAGGAAAGGGACCAAGAATGTCAAAGAGAGCCAAGCCCTCAAAGAAGAGTGGGACCGCATCGGCGCGAAAGAGAAAGAGCTGCAGGCTGCCGAAGAGGTCATCATCAAGAAAGAATCATTGCTCCACGAACTGGAGACCCACCTCCAAGAGAAAGAGCAGGAGATCAAGAAACATGAGATCGAGATCCTCGACACCGAGAAAGACACCGAGCTCGAGGGGGATCGGACCAAGAAGCTGGAGATCCTGCTCCGTCAGAAAGAGCAGGAGCTTCTCGACCAGGAACAGCGGATGAAGACCAAGACAGAGGAGAAGAACAGAGAGATCGCCCGGCTGAACCAGGAACTCAACGCGAAGAAGGAAGAGATGGAGCATATCGACAGGGAGATAGAAAGCACCGAGGTGGCGGCGTCCCATTCCGCAGACGACCTCATCCGCGAACGGCATCTCCTCAAGGAGACCGAGAAGACCCTCCAGGTGAGGGAAGCCCAGCTCAAGCAGAAGGAACATGACCTGAACGACATCCTCATCAGGCTGGAACAGAAGCATGCCGCTTTGGAATCCATGCATGCTCTCAACCAGGAGAAGGACAAGGAACTCAACGAGAAGGAAGAGGCCCTCAGAAAGCAATACGGGCATCAGCATCTGGAAGCGGCACGGTTGGGCGACCAGGTAGATGAGAAACAGGAGATGCTTGAACGCCTGACCGCAGACGAGCAGACCACCCGACAGCAGCTGGAAGAGAACATCAGGCTGCTCAAGGAGAAGGAGCTGGAGATCGTCCAGCGGGTGCGCGATCTCGAGGACGACCAACGGCTCCTCGATGCGAGAGAGATAGAGGTCCGGAAGGCCGTCACCGAGCTCGAGAAAGAGAAAGCGGATCTTGACGAGCGTGAAGAAGGGCTCATCAGGACCATCAAGCATCTTGAGGAAGACAAGCAGTTCAGGGAGCTGCACCGCCAGGCCCTGGCAGACAAGAAGATCATCAAAGAGAAGGAGAAAGAGGTCGTGAAGCTCGTGACAAGGCTCGAGAAGGACAAGGAGCGCATGGAGAAGGCCTATTTCAACAAGCGCCTGTTCGAGGGGAAGATGGCAAAACTCACGAAGAAAGAGGAGGAACTCGAAGAACGGGAGAACGAGCTCATCAGGAAAGAACGGGCGCTCGCCGAAGCGATGCGCTCCACACCATCACCCCGACGGGTCGCTCCCTCAAAACCCACGGTCTCCAAGGATTACACTGCTGCCATCAAGAAGATCGTCTTCGCCAGCAGCAAGAAAGACACCCCCCGGAAGATGAAGGCAGAGGACGTCCCCCTGACCGAGATGATAGCGTATACCCGGGGATTCATCAATGCCCGGGATTTCCCTGCTGCCCGACGGTCCCTCTCTGAGGTGAAAAAGGCCTACAACAAGCTGAAGAAACCAGACCTCAGACGACGATACAAATATGACCTCATGGAACTCAAGAACAACCTGGACCTTGCCCTGCTTGAAGCATGACTTGAGCATGGCCCTTTTTTTCTGACATATCCTCCAGGGATATATCCTCTCTTGATGCTGGCTGATCCGTCTTTTCAGGGATCCTTTTTCGCAAGTTTCGTAAGAGGGACCAGATACCACCAGCCGCCGAATGCCACGACCCTGACCGTCTTCGGCACCGCAGGAGAAGACATGACCTTTGCCGAAGAGGCGATGATGAGTTTCCCGTCCAGATGGAGCGGTTCGTTCTGGAAGGAGACCGGGTCGAGGATCTCCAGATGGGGTTTGGTCTTGATCAGAGGCGCATCATATTGGGGAAGGACCTCTGCTTCGGGATCATAGTTCCGAAAAGAACGTCGTCTGCCGGTCCTGACGTCGACCCCTGACAACACCTTGCCGATCTTCCTCACGAGGACAGGGCATCCGTGGTCTTCACCCGCGAGGATGACATCCCCCCTGGAGAATGTCGGACAGGAGTAGAAGACGGTGACCCGGTAGAGCAGTTTGCTCTTCTGACGATGGAATGTGTGGAGCGTCTGGCTCACCTTGAGCGTCCCGCCGAAAGCCTGATGCAGCTTTTTCCCCAGGCCCTGAAGAAAATGCTGCGAGGACAGGTACAGGTCATAGCCCTCCCTGACCCTCGTCACCTTGGCTATCCATGCCTGTCTGGAGGCTTTCAGCTGGTCATTGATGAACTGCACGCATGCGTCGCTCGGGTTGCGCAACTGCAGGGTACCCTCAAAATACTGGTTTGAGGAGACAAGGAATGCATGATCGGTCATGATGGGTATGACATCAGGGTCCATTAATAAGTTTTCCATTTCTTGCAGAGGAGAATGATCGGGGGAAAGATTTATATGGCGGATGAGAAAAGCTCATCTCATGGCAGGATTCTGGAAAAAGCTCTGGCGCTTCATCTGGGAAGAGGACTCTGTGTGGAGCTGGATCATCAACATCGTGCTTGCTTTCGTGCTCATCAAGTTCATCGTCTATCCTGGATTGGGGCTCGTGTTCCAGACCACCCATCCCATCGTCGCCGTGGTCTCCGGAAGCATGGAGCATGACGGCTCATTCGACCAGTGGTGGGCCTCCCAGGCCACCTGCGGCAGGAGACCCTGCACCCAGGGAACATTCTATGAGGGATACAACATCTCCAGGGAAGCGTTCTCAGAGTATCCGTTCCACAACGGCTTCAACACAGGAGATATCATGGTGCTCATGGGCACGCCGCCGCAGGACATTTCCAAAGGCGATGTCATCGTCTATCGCAGCGAAAGGCCAGACCCCATCATCCACCGCGTGATCAGGATCACGACGACAGAGACAGGCCATGATTTCCGGACCAAAGGAGACCACAACTGGGTGAGCTATCCCTTCGAGAGCGACATCACCCAGGACAGGTATATAGGCCGCGCTGTCCTCAGAATACCGTATCTCGGGTGGGTCAAGATAGGATTCGTCAAGCTGCTCCAGCTCATCTCGCTTCCCTGAGAAAAAGATTCTACACCCTTGCAGGGAGGTGTCTCTCCGCGGACATGCATAAGGTTTATATATACTTCTCAGTAAGGCTTTCCCCATGAAAGCATTGATACCCCTGGCAGGCCTTGGCTCACGGATGAGGCCGTTGACCCACACCACTGCAAAACCGCTGATCACCATAGCCGGGAAGACCGTCCTCGCCCATATTCTCGACCAGCTTGTCGAAGCGAAGATCGATGAGGCCATCTTCATCATCGGCCACCTGGGAGACCAGATCAAGGAGTATGTCGAAGAGCATTATGAGCTTGAATCCACATTCATCTGGCAGAGGAAGCTCTCAGGACAGGCTCCTGCCATCAAGCTTGCCGAGACCGAGATCGACGAAGACGTGCTGATCTGGTTCAGCGACACCCTGGTCGAGCTTGACATCCCCAGGATGTGCCGGACCGAGCATGACGGCGTCATCTTCGTCAAGGAGGTGGATGATCCTCGCCGGTTCGGGGTCGTGGAGACCGACAATGAAGGAAAGGTCACCCGGACCGTGGAGAAACCTGACCATCCAAGATCGAACCTGGTGAACATCGGATTGTATTATGTGAAGAACTATGGGCTGCTGATTGAAGCCATCGACGAACTCATCAGGCGCGACCAGAAGACCAAGGGAGAGTATTATCTCATGGACGCGTTCAACATCATGCTGGAGAAAGGAGCCTCCTTTGAGGCCAAGAAGGTCGATGTCTGGCTGGACACCGGAAAGCTCGAGACCACACTCGAGACCAACCGCTACCTCGTCTCCCGGAATCCCACAGCCGATCCTAAGGGAGAGCAGACGAAATTCACACAACCGGTGGTCATGGGCGAAGGGGTCAGAGCAGCCAACGCAGACATCGGTCCCCATGTATCGGTGGGGAACGGAAGCACCATAGAGAACAGCACGGTGAAGGAGAGCATCATAGGCGAGCAGGCAGTCATCAGGGATGCCATCCTGGAGCGCTGCATCATCGGCAGCCATGCCACGGTCAGAGGAAAGCACAAAGACAGGATCGTCGGCGACCATGAGACGCTCAACAGCTGATCTTCCTGCAAAGGAAAGCAACATTTTTATAGTCCTTTCATTCTAGAAACATCATGGAACAGAAGCAGAAAGAGCTCTGGCTGAGACAGAGCGCTGTCATCCTGACCTTCATCATGGGATTCCTCTGGCTGGTCTTCGGCATCATCAAGGCATCTGAGGTCAATGACGGCGACCTGGTCATCGGCTCCATCCTTCCCGGAGCGGTCATCATCCTGCTGGGCCTCCTTGCCATCCGCTGGACCGTCGTGGGCGCCTTCTCACCATCTTTGCCATGGTGCCGTTCATCCTGGTGATGGCAGACGTCCCCATCCCGCTCCCTGTCCTGCTGCTGCTCTCCTTCCCGTTGCTCGTGAGCGGAGCCATGTTCCTCATCGACCACATGTTCTATGCCAAGACGAGCGGATCAACCGCAAGCGTTGCCGAAGAAGATGACCTGCCGGCTGCTGATGAGAATTGATGTTGAGTTCAATAAGTTGGGAGTTTGGGATACGCAAAACATTTTTATACTCTGCCATTCTTTCATTCTTAGGTGATATCTATGAGCAGGATTATTATGAAAGGACAAGTTATTGAAGGAGCAAAAGTTATAGATGATGAAGGTCATCCGGTCAATATTGGATGCAGAGCAGATATCGCGTTTGGTAGGATAAAAATACAGAATGTAAGGATTTCTATCGAGATATCAGGTGATAAGCGACAGAATATGACCCTTCAGAATTTAATGCACTTTGACAAGATAAACAAGGAAAAAATGGAACTGATAATCGCAACAAAATATCTTTAATCAACTCCCAACTTGATCTTCGGGATTTCAGCCCTCGTCCTCGCTTCGCCAGGAGCATTCATTTAATGGAATCGGGGAATTAATATCTCTCTATCTTATCATAACCAATAACCAACAGATTTTTTCCACGTACTCCTTTAGCCACATCCAGAGCCACTGAAATTCCTGCCCTTCCTGTTCTACCTAAATCCTCATGATTTTCCACTCCTCTGTCCCAGTCTGATACCAATACAACCCTATCCATTAATTTGTT
>JAADFO010000074.1:3097-5038 GCA_013152815.1 Nanobdellati archaeon | reverse complement strand
TTCCCTCTCGGTCTATAAGAGCAGGCTCGGCAACGAGACCGCGGCCCATGTCAACAAGCGCATCCAGGACCTTGTCGCTTCTTCGAAGTTCCGTTCGGTGCACCAGACAGACAGCATGGTTGTCTTCCAGATTGTCTGAACCTGTCATGAAGAACATCCTGAAGGTATGACTAATGACCAACTTGACCAAGAAAGCTGTCTGGGGAACCGTTATCGTGCTGGTGATGGGTCTCTTCTCTTCGTTCCTGGCCTATCTCCTGCGATTGCTGCTCGCCCGGCAGCTGACGCCTGCAGAATATGGCCTGGTCTATGCGATCATCGCCTTCTTCGGGATGTTCGCGCTGTTCCAATACATGGGCCTTGGTGAGGCATCAGTCAAGTACATTGCAGAATTCCTCGCAAAGAAGCAGTTCCGAAAGGTGAAACAGGTTATCCTGACCATCATGGTCTCATGGTTCTCCACTTCTGCACTCATCGGATTGGTCCTGATTCTTCTCTCTGGCTGGATTGCCTCCTCATATTTCGACAATCCAGACGTCCAGGGTCTTGTGGTGCTCAATGCGATCATCCTCATCTTTTCTCCCTTTGAGATTATCTTCAAGGTCCTGTTCAGGGGATTCCAACGTCTGGTCTACTATTCGCTCCTCAGTTTCGTCAAGATGCTGGTCGTCCTCGCGATCACTGCTGTCATGCTGACCCTTGGATTCGGGGTGGCTTCGCCATTCTGGGCTTATCTTTTGGTGTTCCCCTTTCTTCTCGTCCTCTTTGGCTGGCTCTTTTTGGGGAAGACTTTTCCGTCTTTCTTCAGTCTGCAGGCAGGATTCAACAGACCCATAACAAAGAAGCTCTTCCTCTTTGGGGTATCAGCTTTCCTTGCCAATATGGCCGGGACGGTCTTCACCTACACCGACACCATCGTCATCACGATCTTCCGCTCATTGGAAGAGGTCGGTTACTACAACGTCGGTCTGCCGACAGCCAGGGTGCTCTGGCTCATCGGTACCGCTCTCATCGCAGTCATCTTTCCCATGGTCTCAGAGCTCTGGGCCAGGAAACGCATAAGCACACTTTCCACCGGTCTTGAGCAGCTCTATAGGTTCGCTTCCATCATCATCCTTCCTGTCTCGTTCGTCATGGCGCTTTTTCCCCGCCTTATCCTCAAGCTCCTTTTCGGAGCGCAGTATGGACCTGCGGCCGGGGTCCTGCGGATCGTCGCTGCCGGCACCATCATCATCTCTTTTGCTTTGATCAATAATTCTGTCCTCTCTGGTATCGGAAAACCGCAGATTGTGAGCAAGATCATGCTGTTCTCTGCAGGCTTCAACCTCGCAGCGAATCTCCTCCTGGTGCCTTCCATGGGCATAGACGGCGCTGCATTGTCCACCGTCGCCTCATTCCTGTTGGTCTTCATCTTCTCTCTGTTGGCGGTGAGGAAACACATCCCTTTCCGTTTGCAGCCAAGGCTCTATCTGCGGATCATCCTTTCTTCCCTGATATTTGTGGTAATTGTCAGCATGCTCAAAGGGGTGTGGAGCATAAATCCCTGGTCCGAGGCGATCCTCTCGGTCGTCGTTGCAGGTATAGTCTATATTGGCCTGCTTTTCCTCTGGCGTATACTCTCCTTTGCAGAGCTCAAAGCCCTCTGGAAACAACTTCTGCCCTGATCTGATGGATTCAGCACTCGTGGTGCTTCTGTCTTCAACAACAATCTATTTAAATCGTCTTGCTCCCACCCTCCGACATGCATGTTGCTGTCATCGGTCTGGGGTATGTCGGTCTTCCCCTGGCCTGTCTCTGCGCCAAAAAGGGGCATACGGTCATCGGCATCACCATCGATGAAGCCGCGGTCAGGAAGATCAACCGGAAAGAGTCTCCCATCAGGGATGAGTCCCTGCAGCGTTCGCTGCGGGAGGTGTCGCTGCAGGCGACCACAGATTTCTC
>JAADFO010000074.1:1406-3007 GCA_013152815.1 Nanobdellati archaeon | reverse complement strand
GTCCCTGGTCCCTCACCTGAAGAGAGGGCAGCTTGTGGTCATCGAATCCACCATCTATCCCGGGACGACCGAAGAGATCGTGAAGCCGATCCTTGAATCATCCGGTCAGAAGGCAGGAACTGATTTTTTTCTTGCCCATTGTCCTGAACGGATAGATCCCGGAAACAGGACATGGACGCTTGAGAAGATTCCCCGTGTCCTGGGCGCTGTCTCCCGGGAGGGAGCAGAGAAAGCAGCAGCATTCTACCGCTCCATCATCAAAGTAGATGTCCTTCTCTTGTCTTCCCTGAAGGCGGCCGAAGCCACAAAGATAATGGAGAACTCCTTCCGTGACGTGAATATCGCATTCATCAATGAGATGGCCATGAGCTTCGACAAGGCAGACATCGATGTGCTTGAGGTCATCAGGGGAGCGTCGACGAAGCCTTTCGGTTTCATGCCCCATTATCCCGGCTGCGGCGTCGGCGGGCATTGCATCCCCGTGGACCCTTACTATCTGATAGAAAAGGCAAAGAGCGTCGGCTTTGACCATGCCTTCCTTAAGCTTGCCCGAAAGATCAATAATGGCATGCCGGCATTCACCGTTGCACTCCTCGAGCAGGCATTGGAATCCAAGGGATTGAAGAAAGATTCCATCGTTGTCGGTGTCTACGGGCTTGCCTACAAGGCAGATGTGGATGACATCCGGGAGAGCCCGAGCAAGGCGATCATTGCTCTGCTTAAAGAGAAAGGCATCCCTCATCATGTGTTTGATCCTTATATTTCTCAGGACAGCCATGTCGATACCTTGGATGCGCTTCTTGAAAAGTGTGATGTCCTCCTCATCGTGACAGACCACAAAGAGATCAGGGGCATCACCCCTGCGTTCTGCAAAGAGAAGAAGATAGTCGCGGTCATCGACGGACGGAACTGTCTTGATAAGGACGCCTTCAGAAAAAGTGACATATACCACAAGGGGATAGGTCGATAGACATGCATATCTTGGTGACAGGGGGTGCGGGGTTCATCGGAAGCCATGTAGCCGAAGCTCTTCTGGCAAGGGGCGACCGGGTGACGGTCATCGATAATCTGGATCCCTATTATGATCCTGCGCAGAAACAGGCCAACCTTGACCTTCTCATGAAGAAGAAGGGTTTCACGTTCCTGAACGTCGACATAACCGACTTTGATGCTGTTGACAAGGTATTCTCTGGAAGGCAGTTCGATGCCATCATCCATCTCGCTGCAAAAGTCGGTGTGCGGTCGAGCCTGGAGGATCCGCTCGGCTACTATGAGACCAATGTGAAAGGCACGCTGATCCTGCTTGAGACGGCAAGAAAACACGGTATCGGCCGTTTCATCTTCGCCTCTTCCTCTTCGGTGTATGGAAACTCGAAAAAGGTCCCTTTTTCCGAGAAGGAAGCGCCGCTCATCCCCATCTCTCCCTATGCGGCCACCAAGCTTGCGGGCGAGCAGCTCTGCCATACCTATCATCATCTCTACGGCCTGAAGGTCTCCTGTCTCCGGTTCTTCACCGTCTATGGACCCCGAGGAAGACCAGACATGGCAGTGTTCAAGTTCACCAAGCACATCTCTGAGGGGAAGCCGATCCCGGTCTATGC
>JAADFO010000074.1:0-1298 GCA_013152815.1 Nanobdellati archaeon | reverse complement strand
ACGGTGAATGCGTTGATAGCGACCATTGAAGAAGCTGTCGGTAAGAAAGCGGTTCGGGATGAGAAACCTATGCAACAGGGAGATGTGGATGTTACCTATGCGGATATCGGTCTTTCTCAGGAACAGTTCGGGTATGCTCCTGAAACAACCTTGCAAGAAGGTATTACTTCTTTCATCTCTTGGTATCTGAGGGAGAGATGATGGATTATACAAAAAAAGTGCTCCGTGGGGCAGGGATAGTTTTTGTTTCGCTCCTCCTGACGGGGTTCCTTAGCTACCTCGTACGCTTAATCCTCGCACGTAATCTCAGCGTCGTCAACTTCGGGCTCTTCTTCGCTGTGTTCGCTCTGATAGATACCCTGCTCAGCTATCGTAATCTTGGATTGGGAGCGGCAGTGGGCAAGTTCATCCCTGAGTTTCTCATCAAGAAGGATTATGCGTCAATTAAGAACATAATGGGATACTATGCTTTTGTGCAGCTCTTCTTCTACCTCGTGATTGCCGGTATCCTGGTGGCTCTCGCTCCCTGGCTCGCAGAGCACTATTTCCATGACGAGCGTGCTGTTTTGCTGATCTATGCTCTCCTCGTGAGCCTTCTGTTCTCCCTTCCAGATTACGTCTTCCAGACGTTCTTCGTCGGATACCAGCGGATTAAGGTCTATGCTGTTGCTAACATCGCGAAGACAACCACCTTGCTCCTGACCCTCTATGTTTTCTTCTCTTATAGTCCTTCCCTTATGCTGGTAGCATTGGCATATCTGCTTTCCTTCGTCGTGTCCTCCATACTTTATCTGTGGAATTTTTTCTCCAGCTATGTCCATATTTGGAAGGCGTCCTTTACCTATAACCCCCAGCTCTTCAAACGACTCTTCGTCTTCGGTCTCCCTATCTTCTTTGGCATCATCGCCAGCACGCTCATCACCAAGATTGATACTCTTACCCTCACATATTTCAGGTCCCTGGAAGAGGTAGGCCTCTACAATGTTGCTCTTCCCATAGCAACCCTCCTGCTTTTCATATCTAAGGCTATCTCGATTGTGCTCATGCCCATCACCTCAGAGCTGAAGGCACTGAAACATAAGGGATTCGCTCCAGCGCTCGGGAAGCTCATCCTATTCCTCTTCATGACACTTCTGCCGTTGAGCCTCATCTTGTTCCTGTTTCCCTCACTTATCATCACTTTGCTGTTCGGCACCAACTATCTCGCTGCAGCGCCAGCTCTTAAGATTCTTTCCGTGGCTGCAGTTCTGTATGCATTTGGTAACACCTTCGTTGAGATCCTCGTCGGTATCGGCAAG
>JAADFO010000073.1 GCA_013152815.1 Nanobdellati archaeon | reverse complement strand
GTGAGGCCGCCGACGATCTCCAGTTTTGACGTGAGCTGGTAGGTGATGATGCGCTCTTCCAGGCTCTCCAGGACAGGGATGGTCCAGATGACCTTGGTCGCCCGTCCGGTATGTTTGAGTATCTTGTCAGGCTTGATGGTCCCTATATGGAACTCCTTGTCGACCTCGATCATCTGGGGGATGCGGTCGACGATCTTCACTTCCTCGAGGACCTTGTTGGTCCTGTTCTTGATGTAGATCCGCACTTTCAAGGAGCGCAGATGCTCCTCCGACGTCAGGAGTTTCTTGGCAGATTTCTCGAGGATGATGGGACTCCTGAAAAGGTAGTAGAAGAAGATGAGGAGCCCTATGACAAGGATGGTGAGATAGACAGGCAGGTAGTTCCGGGTCAGGGTGATGGTGATGGTCTGGTTGGGTTCGAGAGAGAGCGCCCAGGAGTGGACAGTCTCGCCGTCCTTGACCTTGGTCGTCCATTCCCTGTCAGTTCCGGCGAAGAGCCAGTCCATGAAGACCTGTGGGCTTTTGACATCGTCTGATTTCCTGATGTTGCCCTTGTTGGTGACCTTGAGGGTGATCCTGGATGAATAGAATGTCGAGACCTTCTCTTCCAGGACCTCGAAGTCAGCGTAGGCCTTCACCGCATAGCCCTGTTTGGGTATCTCGAAGAGATAGGACTTGTTCTCGGTCAGGTAGATGACCTCGCCGCCCACCGTGTCCTTTCGGGGCGACTGGTAGGGATCCAGATGAGCTATGAACTCTATCTCTTTCTCTTCCTTCGGGCCCAGGGTTGTCGTATAGCTCTGGTCGATGAGGCTTCCCTTCAGCCGGATCCTCACGTTGTTCATCCAGATGGGCACGATGTTCCGCAATGTGAGGCTGAACCGCAGGGGTTCCCGTGGATCCACCTCTTCGGGTATGTTGATGGAGGCGGTGATGAAAGGAGTGTATTCTTTGACGGCAGTGCTGTCGGGCTTGACTTCGACAGGGAGGTTTGCCCGGATTTTCTGTTTCGTGCGATGGGAAGTTATGTCCAAGCGCAGGTCATAGATGCCAGAAGAGACATAGAGAGGCTTGATGTAGAGCAGGACATTCCGTGTGGTCTCTGGAAAGACATTGACACGGTAGTCGGATCGGGGAACAGTATAGATGTCCCAGGCAAGATTGTCCGGGGAGTATATCTCTATGTCATCGATGATGGGCATATCGTTGGTGAGCGTCAGATTGAAGATAGCGAGCTGATCCTTGGTGATGATGTTCTTGATGGCCGAGACATCGGCTGATATCCCCGCAAGGGAAAGGGCAGAAGGCAAAGCCATCATGAATATGATTCCGAGAAATACCAGTCGAGTCATCACTTTTGACAAATCTACCACCGTATAGATTCTCAGGCAGCATCATTTAAATAGTTTACGATTGAAGAATGAAGAAAAAACATCATTGATTCAGGCATGCCTTTCATGCCTTCTGATATCAGGGAGCATCCGATGTCCCTGTCGATATCGGGATGAGAACCCCCCCCTCTTCTACCCGGATTTGCCAGGGCTTCAAAGAGCACCTATGCTTCAGAGAGCCATATGCTTCAGAGAGTCATATATTTGTCGATCTCCTCGGCCATGGCTTCGAGATCAGAGAGGTCACGTTCAAAATCCCTGCGGAGCTCGTTGACCAGATGCTTGAGGCTGTCGACCCGGAGAAGGTAATGGTTCTGGTGATGGACGACGATGCCGGACTCTATCAGCTTATTGAGATGATGGACGACCGTCCCTCTGCTGAGCCCCAGATGCCGCGCTATGTCATCGCTGGACATCGGCACTTTGAGCTTGGCTGCTTTCAGGAGCTCGATAAAGAGACGGAAACAGCTCTTGTCCCGGTCTCGCATGCTGAACAGACCCAGGGAAGAACCGAACCAGTGCAGACGCTCGTTGATGTCAGGCCTTACTGGTTTACGTATCCTGATGATGGTTATCTTCTTGTCGATGATCATGACCAGATAATAGCATGATCTGCTCATTTAAATACTTTTTCCGAAAGATTTATATACTTGTGTTAACTTCAAGTAGTTTCAGTTGACTTAAAGTCGACGAACAGTATTCGAAAGAACGTCGGGAAAGAACATGACAAAGGAAAGCAAGGAACACAAAGAGAAGAGAAGACCTCATGATGGATCGAAACGCAAGGGACAGGATGAGACAGACAGGATTGCTGACCTCACAGAGACCTCGCAGCGACTCCAGGCACAGTATGAAAACTTCCAGAAACGTGTGGACAAAGAGAAGGCGCTCATGTCGGCCCACGTCAGGGCAGATGTGCTGAGACGTATGCTTGTGCTGCTTGACGCTTTTGATGGAGCGTTGCGGCACGTCCACGACCCAAAGGCCGTCGCAGCCATAAAGCCGCTGGCAGAGACCGCTGAAAAGACCATGCAGGAGATGGGTGTCCGGCCCATGGAGACTGTAGGAAGAGCTTTTGATTCACATTATCATGAAGCGCTGCTGGTAGAGGAACGTAGCGGCAAGGACAACATCATCCTTGAAGAGTTCCAGAAAGGGTACATGCTTGGCGACCAGGTGTTGAGACATGCCAAGGTCAAGGTCGGCAAAGAACCCGATGAACAGAAAGCGCAAACCGAGGATGAAACAGGACAGAAAGGAAAAGGAACACAAGACACCCAAGATAAACAGGATACAGGAAAAAACACAGGAGGAGGTAATTGAAATGACACGAATCATAGGTATCGATTTAGGGACGAGCAATTCGGCAGCGGCATTCCTCGAGGCAGGAAGGCCGAAGATTATCCCCAGTTCAGAAGGGGCATCGGTATATGGAAAGGCCTTCCCGAGCATCGTGGCCTTCACCAAAGGAGGGCAGATGCTGGTCGGAGAGCCTGCGAAACGCCAGGCAGCCACCAACGCAGAGAACACCATCACCGCCGCGAAGCGTAAGATGGGAACGTCCTACAAGTACAAGGTCAACGGAAAGGAGTACACCCCTCAGCAGATTTCGGCGTTCATCCTCCAGAAGATCAAGAAGGACGCCGAGGAATTCCTCGGCGAGAAGGTCGAGAAGGCAGTCATCACTGTCCCTGCCTATTTTGACGACAATCAGCGGCAGGCCACCAAGGATGCAGGATCCATCGCAGGCCTCGATGTGGTCAGGATCATCAATGAGCCGACAGCGGCCTCGCTCGCCTACGGCCTGGACAAGAGCGGAAAGGACTTCCGGATCATGGTCTACGATTTCGGAGGCGGTACCCTTGATGTCACCATCATGGAGTTTGGTGATGGTGTCTTTGAGGTCAAGTCGACCTCAGGGGACACCAGCCTGGGAGGCACGGACATGGACAATGTCCTCGTCGAGCATCTCAAGGAGGCCTTCAAGAAAGAGACCGGCGTCGATGTGAGCAACGATCCCACAGCAATACAGCGCCTCCGTGAAGCGGCAGAGAAGGCGAAGATCGAGCTCTCCACCGTGCTGGAGACAGACATCAGCCTGCCCTATCTCACCGCCGACCAGAACGGTCCCAAGCATCTCCAGATGAAACTCAAGCGGTCGACGCTCGAGGAGCTGGTGACCCCCATCGTCGAGAAGACCAAGCACAGCGTCGAGCAGACGCTCAAGGATGCCAAGCTGAAGAAGGAGGATATCGACAAGATCGTCCTCGTCGGAGGCCCCACCAGGATGCCCATCGTACAGAAATTTGTCGAAAACCTCCTGGGGAAGAAGGTGGAACGCGGCATCGACCCCATGGAATGCGTCGCCATAGGAGCGGCCATCCAGGGAGGCGTGCTCTCCGGAGACGTCAAGGATGTCCTGCTGCTCGATGTCACGCCGTTGAGCATGGGCATCGAGACCCTGGGAGGCGTGTTCACGAAGCTCATCGAGAGGAACACCACCATCCCGGTCAAGAAGTCGCAGATCTTCTCCACCGCTGCGGACAACCAGCCTGCGGTCACCATCCGCGTTGCCCAGGGAGAGCGGCCGATGTTCGCAGACAACAAGATCCTGGGTCAGTTCGATCTGGTGGGCATTCCGCCTGCTCCGAGGGGCGTGCCCCAGATCGAGGTGACCTTCGACATCGACGCGAACGGCATCCTCCAGGTGAAGGCCAAGGACATGGGCACCTCCAAAGAGCAGAGCATCAAGATAACGGCACCGAACAAGCTCTCTGAAGAGGAGGTTGAGCGCATGAGGAAGGAGGCCGAAGCCCATGCCGCAGAGGACAAGAAGCGCAAGGAGGAGGTCGAGACCGTCAACGAGGCAGACACCCTGGTGTATTCCGTCCAGAAGGTCTTCAAGGACATGGAGGGCAAGGTGGACCAGGCCAGGATCGATGAGACCAAGAAGCTCATCGAAGAGCTGAAGAAGCTCCTGGAGCCTGAGAAGAAGGATCTCGAGGCCATCAAGGCGAAGGTCAAGGAGGCCAACGAGAAGGTCCAGGCCCTGTCGACCGAGATGTACCAGAAGGCGGCCGCCGAGGCCCAGAAGCAGCAGGCACAGCAGGCGAAGGCCGGTGCAGGCACAGAGACCGACGGCAAGAAGGAGAAGGTCGTCGACGCCGAATTCAAGGAAGATGATGCGACGTCGGCTGACAAGGCAGAAGATGATAAGAAAGCAAAGACAGGGAAGAATTAAATATTCCCTGTGATTTTTTCTTTTTTTACCACATGTTTACCCCTGTTTTCCATGATAATGAACGACGATGACAAAGAAAGACTACTACAAGGTCCTTGGCGTCGACCGCGGCGCCACGAAGGAAGAGATCAAGAAAGCCTATAAGAAGCTCGCCAAGAAGTATCATCCTGACATCAACAAGGAAGCTGATTCACAGGAGAAGTTCAAGGACATCAACGAGGCAGCCTCTGTCCTGGGCGACGACAGCAAGCGGGAGCAGTACGACAGGTTCGGCTCCACGGCAGAGAACATGGGCGGATTCTCAGGATTCGACTTCTCCAACATGGGCGGAGGCTTCGAATTCGACTTCGAGAACATCTTCGACCAGTTCTTCGGATCAGGATTCTCTGGCTTCCATCGCAGACGCTCTTCCCGGCAGACGAGGGGAGCGGATCTGACCTTTGACATGGAGATCACTCTGGAAGAGGCGTATCACGGCCTGACCCGGAAAGTGAAGATCCCGCGGAGCGTCGTCTGCCCGGACTGCGGAGGGAAAGGCGGCCTTGACTTCACGACCTGTTCTCAATGCAACGGAGCAGGCGTCGTGAGACAGCAGCGGCGAACGCCCTTCGGCATCATGCAGACCCAGACGACCTGCCCACGATGCGGAGGCGAAGGAGAGATAGCCGAAAAACCCTGCAAGACATGCAACGAGACAGGCATCATCCAGGAGATGAAGGACCTGGAGATCATCGTCCCTGCCGGTATAGAGAACAGGACACGGCTCAGGATAGCGGGGATGGGAGAGGCAGGGATACGAGGAGGCCCGCCAGGCGACCTCTATGTGAACATCTTCGTGCTCCAGCACGAGATCTTTGAGCGCCAGGGAAACAACCTGTTCATCGATGTCCCCATCACCTTCATACAGGCCGCATTGGGAGATGAGATTGAAGTTCCGACCATCGAAGGGAAGGCAAAGCTCAAGATACCTGCCGGGACCCAGACCCATACTCTCTTCAAGATGAAGGGCAAGGGCATGCCTGCCATGGAAGGGTACGGCAGAGGGGATGAGATGGTGAGGACCATCATCCACACGCCTGAGAAGCTCACCCAAAAACAGAAGGATGCCCTGCGCGAGTTCGCCAGGATATCAGGAGACAGGCTCAAGCCGAACAAAGGATTCTTCGAGAGGCTGAAGGAGAAGCTCTAGTGCTTGTCGCGCGGCGCGTCTTGTGCTCATGCACGTCTTGCACTTTTTTCTGCGGCAGGACCTTTTCCAGATGCTCGTTTCTCGAGAAAGGTGACGATGTCTTCAGGGACCAGGTGATGCCATCGCATGCCCTGCAGCATCCGCCTCCGCACCTCGGTGGCTGTGATGTTCCGGAACAGTGGGCTCACCACGACAGGAAATCCTGCTTCTGAAAACAACCGTTTTGTCAGCCGATTCTGGCCTGCGAAGACCGTGCTGATCTTCGGTGTATGCTTGAGTACATGCCGCACCCATTCCTGGTCATTGTGGATGTCTTCCACACCGATGATCGTCACCTTCGGAGAGATGCCTTCATGCTCAAGGACCGTCTGTATCATCGCCTTGCGTTCTTCAAGAGCATAGGGGTTGATGTCCTCGTCCTTTGCCTGGGCCGACCCGATGATGAGAAAAAGATGGTCATGGGATGCGAGAGCTTCCCGGACGATCTCCAGATGACCAAGATGGAACGGCTGGAACCGACCGATGAAAAGTGCGGTCCTGCGGGGCGTGTCCGCCGCAGACGACCCGGGGGAAGGTGATGTGCTTTCCATTCGATATTCTCGTTTGATTTTTATATTCTCATTTGATTGTTCGCTTCAGGGCATCATGCTTTCTATTCAGATCCTCCGGGCTGTTCAGATCCCAGGAGTTCTTCCGAAAATGACTGCTCTGATAGATGTCTCGTCGGTAGGCCTTGAGCCGCACCACTGGGATGTCTAATCCTCGTCGTCGCAACTCTTCGGGAAGACGGTCGGCGAAGACATGCTGGTCATGTCCGAGGCAGATGATGTCGGGCCTGTTCTCCTCGATGACCTTGAACTTGTCGTCAGGATAGCCGAGGACGACCTCATCCACATCCGGGATGGCCATGAGATGCTGCATCCGTTCATCTTCGGTGAAGACCGGAAGCCTGCCCTTTATCTGTTTGATGGTCGCATCCCGGGCAACGGCCACCAAGAGATAGGTGCCATGCTCCTTCGCCTGTCGGAAGAAATTGATATGGCCGGGATGGAGATGGTCGAAGGAGCCGAAGACCATGATCTTTTTCATCGTGCTGTTCTCTTCATCTTTTCACTTCAACTTTTCACTTCAACTTTTCACTTCATCTTTTCTGGAACATTGCCAGGGCATCTTCCAGGGCTGCTTTGCCCGCTTCGAAAGGACGTTCATCGAGGAAGAGGAGCGTGTTCTTGGAGTCCCAGAGGAACAGTCCGTCGGTCCTTCTCCGGTCATCCGGTATGATGAACAGGTCGGGAGGGAGGAAGTAGGAACTGGAGAGATGTTCCTTGATGGAAGCATAGTCCACTTCGGGCTCGATGCGTTCATGCCGGATCTTGGTCAGGAGCAGGTGCATCCCGTCGACAAGCTCATCCTGACCATCATAGAAGAGGCAGAAGTTGAGGAAATGCCGGTCAAAACCTTTGGTCTCCTCGAGCATGAGCTTGATGGCATCGACAAGCTTTGACGGCAGGTCATACCATTTGCCCAGCACCGATATCTTCACCTGGTGCTCGGCGATGGACGAAGAGACCGCAAGGCGCTCGAAGAATGCGGTCAGGGACTGCACCATGGGTTCGTCCAGGGCATTCTTGGTCGGCCGCAGCAGGAGAAAGCTCAGGATGGGCACATCCTTCGCCACACAGGAAGCATGGACCTCTTCTATCTGCTGGAGATAGCTTCTGATGAAGGAGCTGCGTTCTCCGGGATCATCGAGGGCGAGCGCCCTTCTTCTGAAGGCTGTGCAGTTATAGCCGATATGGAGAGGCAGCCTCCGCTTCTTCTGGACAAAGATGTCCTTGATCCGCTTCATCTTCAATGCGACCATGGCCCTGTAAACCTCACGGTGCCACTGATGGACAGACAGCGAGAGGGCCCTCAGGCAACAGTCCGGACAGAGGGTTCCCCTGAACATCAGAGCAGGATATGCATGACAACAAGCTTTAAATAGCTTATTCTTTTTGGAGAGGAAGCATGATAGAGATCATCATCCTCGTCACCGTTGCCGTCCTGACGGTCGGATCCCTGACAGACCTCAGGACCCGTGAGGTGCCTGACTGGCTGAACTACGGGCTTATCTTCACGGCGTTCTTCTTCCGTCTGATCTATGCCCTGCTGGGAAGAGATGCTGACATCCTTGTCCAGGGCATCCTGGGATTTGCCATCTTCGCCGGCATCGCCTATGCGCTTTTCTATCTGGGACAATTCGGGGGCGGTGATGCCAAGATGCTCATGGGCCTGGGCATGCTCTGGGGATTTCGCCCCTCATGGGACAGTCTCATGGCGAGATTTGGGGTTGCTGTCCTCGCGACCGGCGCACTCTATGGGTTGTTCTGGAGCGTCTATCTGGCAGGGAAACATAAAAAAGCATTCCTGAGACAATGGAGTCAGCTGATGGACAGGAAAGGGGTGAAACTCGCCAAAGCGATGCTCATCCTTGTCTCGCTCATCATCATCGTCCTCGGGGCGGTCATGCCTGGTCAGACGCTGAGCTTCTCCCTGGCCATCCTTGCTCTCATGATCATCATCACGTTCTATCTGTGGCTCTTCGTGAAGGCGGTCGAGAACTCGGCCATGCTCAAGCGGACGGCGCCCGAAAGCCTGCGTGAAGGGGACTGGATCGCCGAAGAGGTGAAGGTGGACGGAACCTATATCTGCGGGCCGAAGGATCTCGGCATCGATAAAGAGCAGATAAAGACTCTTCTCAGGTTGAAGAAGAAGAGCAAGATCAAAGAGGTGCTGGTGAAAGAGGGCATACCGTTCATCCCGAGCTTCCTTCTGGCGTTCCTGGCTGTCCTCGCATCATTCTCTTTCACTTTCTGATGAAGGAACCTGTCCTTGCGCTCAGGAGTCCTTGATCTTGGGCATCCTTTTGAGCAGCGTCTTCTTCCGCTCTTTCGGATGGAGCGCATTGGCCTGATGGAAGTGCCGGCGGTAGTAGAAAGCATAGCGACGATGGGCCTCTTCGACGAGCGATGCCTTGACTCCGCTGTCGATGAGATGTTTCCTGACCTTGCTGAAGGTCATGCCCTTCTGGAGATAGGCCTGGATATAGTCCACCAGATGACGTATGGCATGTTCCTCTTTCATCTGAGAGATTGATCGTGTTGCCGCAGATGCATGGAACTCATGGATGTTGAGCGATTTCGGTTCACGTTCAAGGCCTGACGGCAAAGCATGCCGGGTGGAATGGTCGTAGGGAGGAGGGATGGGGCGGTCGATGATGGGTCGATGATACGAAAAGAAGAGTATCAGGAACAGGAAAAAGGCGAGAAGCACAGCAGACGACACGATCAGGGGAAGGGCATAGGGCGACGCATTCAGAAGCGATTCTATGGATCTGGCCTGCATGAACAGGACCACGAGGAAGAGAAGGATGCCCGCAGCAAGAAGATAAAGCCTTCGCTCGTTCCTTTTCCTCACCGCCTTGTCCGAGACCGTATGCTTCTCTTTGGAGGACGCATCCATGGGATAATCCGGAAGAACCGTTGCATATAAAGCTTTCTTTTGACAGGCTAAGTCAAGTTAAGTGGGACTCATCCGTCATCAGGATCAGCGTTTGCAGATGCAAACCTGATCGACGATGACAAGGCGGGGGTCGCCCCCTGCGGGGTGCCTTGTAGCAGTCCCACCACCACAAACTTGACGTAGCCTCCTTTTGACAGAGCCGTTTGACAGGCAGGAGACAGGCATCACAGCATACAAGCACAGGCATCAAGACAGTGCCTTCCTGATGACCTCTATGCCCTTGTCGCAGAGGAAGCCTGTCGGAGAAAAATGGGTCGGAGCGGTCCTGCAGCCTGCTTTCCTCAGCTTTCTGAAGACCTCTTTCATGGTCGGCAGATGAGCAAGATGGTGGCACTTTGCGATGCGGTGGACATCATAGAAGAGAGGAAAGCCAAGCCTGCTCTCCAGGGCGATGATATGGAGGAACCGTCCAAGACGGGCAGCAGATGCGCCTGGAGTTCCTGAAGAGGCTCTTCCTGACGCAGGCCCTGCGGGAATCAGCTCAAGCATCCTGAGGACGAGAGCGTGGTCGAACAACGGGCCGGAATAGAGCGGCCCGAAGACAATCTCAGGAGCTCGCACCCCAGTGGTGCTTCGTGGTATGCTCTTGCCCGAAGCGAGGGATGCGGGTTCCAGCAGACGGCGGGAAAGGCTTTCCGGATCATAGGCCACATGTCTGTGCTGCGTGAAGAGCGCATCGACCTTTGTCTTTCCTTTGTGGTTGATGAAGAAGACCCGGAAATAGTGGTCTGTGGAATAGGAGAAGAGAGGGGAGAGCGCCTTGTCGTACTGGGCGCCGATGAGCTGGACTTTCCTGATGAGGATGCGCAGGCCGGTCTCGTGCATGAACTCGTTCTTCAGGGGTTTTGCCCAGTATTTCCGCCGGCATGCATGAGGATAGGTGCCTGAAAGAGGGGCAGTATCGGTCGCTGTTACCGCAAGGATGCCCTCCCTCGCAAGACGGTTGATGGCAGCATCGAGGAAGGGGTTGGGGGTCCCGAAGGGGTCCAGGTCGATATAGTCGAAACCTTTGCTGCCGAGGAAGAAGGCATTTGCGTCCCTGTTGCTGACCTGTACCTTTGCCAGGGCGCCCTGAGAAAGCTTGTTCCTTCTGAGATTTGCCCGTATATGGGCAGCTGCTTTTCGGGAATGGTCGTTGAAAGCCAGCAGAGAGACCATCCGGGAAGGCAGCTCCCTGAGGAAGCGTATGCCTCGGATGCCTGAACCTGCCAGCGGAAGCCCGATCTGGAGGCCTTTCCGGTCCAGGGCCT
Organism: Nanobdellati archaeon; assembly: GCA_013152815.1. Lineage (GTDB taxonomy): Archaea > Nanobdellota > Nanobdellia > Woesearchaeales > JAADFO01 > JAADFO01. Next base: position 10,847 of record JAADFO010000073.1, on the reverse strand, counting down.
TGAGGAGCAGGACACTCAGGTCGCGGTTCTGGGCCATGACAGGGTTGTAGAAGACAGGCAGTTTGGCAGATATCTTGGTCTCCCGAGGCACGTGGATGACAGCCTTGCCTTCTTTGATCTCCTGGTATGCGGCCATGGAAAGATGAGGGGCAGGCGGCTATATAAAAGTTTAGGGATGAAAGTTTAGGGATGAAAGTTCAGAGACAGGGAACATGGTTGGACAGGGAGAACAAAGAGAAAAGAAGACAAGAACGAACGAGCAGATAAAGGACGAGAAAAGAAAGAAGGAAGAAGGAAAAAAGAAAGGATCACTGCACGAACAGCCAGCGATGCCTCACGCGGGTGACATCATCGTTGGACACGGTTATCCTCACAGGATAATACCCCGGGGCAGTATCCCTGGGAAGGACGATGGGCAGCCTGAAGTTCTCCCTGTCCCTCTGGTTGCAGAGGTCGAAGGAAGAGAACTTTCTTCGGTAGTCCAGGTCATAGATGAGGATGGTGACATGCAGATCGTTGAAGACGCCGCAACCCTGGTTTTCCATTGTGAGGAAGGCGGTGACCGAATTCTCCTGTGAATAGGCGAACTCAGAACCGGTGTAATAGTCGCGCAACATCAATGTCGAGAAGGTCGGTTTGTTGGTCCTGACTTCGCTGACGTTGCCAGCATAGGCAAAGGAGCTCAGGGTCAGGAGCATGACGACCAATGTCAAGAGTTTTTTCATGGGATCACCTTGTCAGTCATTTAACTGTAGTTTTCAGCTCAGGACATTTCATGCAACATATATGCCTTCATGCAACACACATATCATTACAGGCAGCAGGAAAGGCCCGGCCGTATTCATTACTACGATGGAATGACACCTGATTTATATACCTTTCGACCAGGACAGCACAAGTTCGTCACGTTTTGGTGACAAAAGCAGGAGAGATTAAGAAGACCTTGCAGGGAGAGACATCAGATGTCAACGAAGAGACAGGAAAAGCAAAGAAAGGACAGGACAGGACAGGAGAGCATGAAAAGAAAAAAGAAGGAAAGAAAAAAGCCCTGCTCAGCGGAGCAGGAAGTCACGATACACTACCCTTCTTACCTCATCGGTCGAGAACGTCAACCGAAGATCGTAAAGCCCTGGTGATGCACCTGTAGGGGTGGTGAAGTACATGATCTTCTGGACACGTTTGCCTGCATCCAGAGAGAACGGACCCACCCGATCGTAGATGCCCAGTTCAGGCGAGAGGCCGGTCAGCCGCAGGTTCTTCATCTTCACGTTGCCGCTGTTCTCAAGCGTGACCAGGACACGGAGCGTATCACCCGGTTCAAGGCTGTTATCATCGACAACGATGTGCTTGACGAAGATGGACTGGTAGGGCTCCTGCAGGACAGTGAGATGGAAAGCCCGGCTGGAAGAGAGCTGGCCGTCCGATGCGGTGATCGTTATGGTGTAGTCTCCTGCATCTCCTCTCGCGGTCTGCCATCGTCCGTCCTTATCCAGGGGACCATCGATCGTAAGCGTCACGTCATCTCCGTCAGGATCGATGGCATGGATGTCCACCGAAGCCAGCTGCCCTTCATAGACCGTCAGGTCAGGAAGAGGAGCGATGACCGGAGCATGGTTGCCTGCCTCAAGGACAGTGAGGGTGAAGTCCTGTCTCGTCTCGTTGCGGCCGTCTGATGCGCTGACCCAGACAGGATAGACTCCTGCATCCATGAAACCGGTCTGCCATCTGCCCTCGCCATCAAGAGGAGCGCTGTAGCTGAAAGCTATGCTGTCTCCGTCAGGATCGTCGGCAACAGGAATGATCTGGACCGGTTCGCCTTCCTGGACGGTCATATCGGCCAGAGGCTGGAGGATCGGAGCATGGTTGCCCGATTCGGTAACTGTCAGGGTGAAGGTGGCCGTATCCATGCCGCCCATGCCGTCGTCTGCGGTAACCGAGAGGACGTAGACCCCTGCATCCTGGTAGGATGCTGTCCACTCTCCGTTTTCGTTCAAGGGGGGAGAGAAACTGAAGGTCACGGGGTCTCCGTCACTGTCGGATGCCACGGGTGTGACTTTGATGGTGTCGCCTTCTCCGATGGTCATGTCTGCGATGGGTTCCAGCACAGGAGCATGGTTGGTCTGGGGAAGGACGATGATGGTGAAGGTGGCGCTGGACGAACCGTAGGCATCCTCTGCCACGATGGTCTCCTCATAGGTTCCGGCGTCTCCGCGTTCGGTCTGCCATTTCCCCTGGTCATCGAGATGAGGGGAGGACCAGTAGGTGAAATCATCCCCTTCTGGATCGACGATGGTGGGATGAGCTTCTACCAGATCGCCTTCAGTCACCGTGATGTCATCGATGCTGATGACCGGCGGCTGGTTGGCATAGTCCTCCACAAGGATGTACTGCACAGCCGAATCATGGGCACCCTGCTCGTCGGTGGCAGTCACCACGGCCTCATAGGTTCCTGCATCATGGAAGCCGGTCTGCCATCTGCCGTCCTCGTCGAGCGGATAGCCATAGGTAAAGGTCAGGACGTCTCCGTCAGGGTCGGTGGCGGTTGGAGCGACCTGCACCAGGTCTCCTTCGGTCACGGTGATGAGCGGAAGGACGCCCATCCTGGGATGATCGTTGACCGGAAGCACCTTGAGCTTCACCGGACCGGAGCTCTGGCTCGCGCCGTCCTGGTCGGTGGCGGTGAAGACGATCTCACGATCGCCGTTGAAGTTCTCGGCAGGGATGAGCTTGACGCCCGAGAGACTGGTCTGGACCACCAGGATGTCAGGAACAGCGGTCCAGCTGTAGTGCAGTTCGTCCCCTACGTCGATATCGGTGAAATGGTCTGCAAGGTCTATGCTCACCGTCGTATCCTCATACCACTGCTGGTCAGGGATGGGCGTGACGAGCTGAGGAGCATCGTTGCGGTTCTCGACGTTTATGGTGAAGTGCTGTTCGTCGTAGAGACCCTGGGGGTCTTCCACGCGGACCGTCACCTCATTGGGGCCCACATCATCATTGGAAGGGATGCCTCCAAGGAGACCGGTCGCTGCATCAAGGTCGATGCCGGGAGGGCCTTCGACGAGGACATACTGGAGGTCTGCACCCTCGGGATCGGTCGCCACGACCTGATAGGTGTAGAGCTGTCCTTCGACAGCAGAGGTGACCGGGTCAGAGGTTATCCTCGGGGGGTCGTTCACGTCGAGGACCTCAAGGCTGACCAGGTTGGACAGCACGAAGGCACCGTCGTCGTCGGTCGCCCTGAACTGGATGTGGTCGGTGCCGTTGAAGGTGCCCCCTGAACCAAGCGTGACGAGGCTGCCGTCGATATGATAGACCACATGGTCAGGGAGGGTCTCAACCGTGTAGCTGAGTTCCGGATCGTCGTTGTCATTGAAGTAGTCGGCCAGGTCAAGATAGGCATAGGTGTACTGGAGCCAGGACCGGTCAGGGATGGGCTCGGCCGTGGGCAGGTCGTTGATGCGGTTGACCTTCACCTGGATGGCCTGGGATTCGCTCTGGAGCTCCCCATCTGAGACCTGCACGGTGCAGGTTCCCTGCCCGTAGTATTCCTGGTCAGGAAGGATGGACAGGAGGCCGGTGCTCTCGTTCAGGGTGCAGCTGATATGATTGTTGGAGGCGTCCAGCAGGAGATAGGACAGGGCGGATCCTTCCTCGTCAGAGGCATAGCCGGAAAGGAAGAGGGTAATGTTCTCATCCTCATTCATGACCTGGTCAGGGATGTCTGTCAGGATAGGCGCGTCGTTCACCGCGATGACGGTCAGGAGGAAAGGTGAGGATGCAGTCTCTGCTCCGGCGAGGTCGTGAGCATAGGCCTGGGTCTCTTCCTGGCCAGACCATGTCGGATCAGGGGTGAAGGTGACGATGCAGCCAGGCTGGGAGATGCCCACAGAGATATGCTCGGTGTCATTGACCCGGTAGCAGAGCTCGTCGCCCGCATCCACATCAGCGAAATAATCGCTCAGGTTGAGCGTATGGACAGCATCTTCATCCCAGGTCTGGTCAGGTACGTCCTGGGTCAGGACAGGCGCGTCGTTGACATTGGAAACGTCAATGGTGAACTCCTGGAGCGTATTCCCGGACGAGTTGTCAGAGGCGCGGACAACGATCGGGTGGCTTCCGACATCCTTGTTTTCTGGCTGCCAGGTGATGAGGCCGCTCGCAGGGTCGATCTGCATGCCGTCGGGCGACTGGTCCAGCGAGAAGGTCAGGTCTGAGCCTTCAGGGTCGTAGGCTTCCACATCATAGGAGTAGTTGGTGTCTTCGACCGCTGAGGTAATTGCGGCAGAGGTGATGACCGGAGGGTCATTGACCTCCAGGACCGTGAGGTTGATGACGTTGGAGAGCGAAGACGCATCTGAAGGGTCATAGGCGGTGATGATGGTCGTCTCAGACCCTGACCAGTCCGCGTCAGGGGTGAAGGTCAGCACACAATCCTCCACGTCGGCAGATATATGGGGCGTATCAGAGGCAGCGTAGCAGATGGTATCCCCTTCGACATCGGTGAAATAGCCGGTTCCGCGAAGGTCAAGCGTGTGGTTCATGTCCTCGTTCCACATCTGGCCAGGGATGGGCGCAGTGAGGCGGGGCGCGTCATTCACCGGAGTGATGCTGATGTTGAACGTGTCTTCCTCTGAATAGTCCTGGCCGTCATAGGCACGGATGGTGCAGGTCTCCTCGCCGAAGACATCAGGGGCAGGGGTGATGGTCAGGGAAGTGCCGTTGACGACGCAGGAGACGCCGTCGCTGCTGTCGGTTATCTCGAAGGTGAGCGGGTCGGACTCGGTGTCCCAGGCATGGTCGTTGAGGTCGTCGATCACCACAGGGGTGTCCTCAGGGGTGGTGATGTCTGGCATGTCGATGACAGGGATGTCGTTGACCGGCAGCACCTGCACCCAGAATATTCCTGAGGTGGTGCTCTGGGAGCCGTCGTTGGCCCAGAACTGGACAGTGACCGTGTCATAGGCGTCCGCTTCAGGGACCAGGGTGACCGTGCCGTTGCTGTACAGGGTGATGTTGAAGAGCGCGGGGTCTGAACGGTAGGAGAAGCTCAGATGCTGGCCTTCAGGGTCGGCGAAGTAGTCATGGAGATCGTAGGTGAGGGTCACGTCCTCCTGCGATATCACGTCGTCGAAAGGCTGGAGCAGGACCGGCGCATCGTCCACACAGTTCTGGTCGATGTCGTCGATGGGATCGTCTGCACCGGGATAGATGGTCGGGTCCGTATCATTGCAGTCCTCGCTCGTGGGAGAGCCGTCATTGTCGAAATCATGGGGATAGGCGTCGCAGGCATCGCCGATGCCGTCAAGGTCGGCGTCCAGCTGGGCAGGGTTGGAGAGGTTGAGGCAGTTGTCCTCGGTGTCGTCGATGCCGTCGAAATCGAAATCGCCGTCGAGGGTCGTCGCATTGCAATCGTCATCCTTGCCGTTGCCAGGCACCTCGGCCATGCCGGGATTGACCGAAGGGTCGGTGTCCACACAGTCCAGCGCATGGGTCCAGCCGTCGCTGTCCTGGTCGTCGTCGATGGTCAGGGCGTTGCAGTCGTTGTCGATGCCGTCATAGTAGACCTCGTCGAAATGAGGGCTCCTGGCAGCATCGGTATCGTCGCAGTCCTCGGTATAGGGTGCGCCATCATGGTCGAAGTCGTCATCCACGGTGAGGACGTCGCAGTCATCGTCATAGCCGTTGTAGTAGGTCTCAGGCAGCCCTGGATTGATGCTGGCGTTGTCATCATTGCAGTCCAGGTCGGTGACCCAGCCGTCGTTGTCATGGTCGAAGGGCATGGCATCGCAGAGGTTGCCCATGCCGTCCAGATCAGTGTCAAGCTGATCAGGATTAGAGAGATTGAGGCAGTTGTCGATGCTGTCGTCCACCCCGTCATCGTCGAAATCATTGTCCAGGGTGGCGGGATCACAGTCGTCGTCCTTGCCGTTGCCATGGATCTCGGCCATGCCGGGATTGACCGAAGGGTCGAAATCATCGCAGTCGCTGTGAAAATCGTAGCCGTCACTGTCATCGTCGGCGGTATGGTCGTTCTCGTAGCCGAGCGTGGGACGGGGGATCAGCTGGAAGTCGGCAGAGTCATGGTCTGTGTCGGTCCCGTCAGGAAGACGGGCCGCGCTCTCCGGGAAGGTCGCATCGGCGATGGGAGCGGGTGCGTTGTCTGAGATGTCCTGGTCGGCATAGTCGCCGAAGGCGACCTGGTCCAGCTCGATGCCTTCCGGGGAGAAGAGGGTCAGTTCTTCGTCCACGGCTCCGCTCACAGGATCTGCGCCGAAATAGGGGAAGGTGTAGACTGCGTAGTCTCCCGGGAAGAGCCTGATGCCCTGTTCCAGAGGAAGGATCTCGCCGGTGGAGGAGAACCGCACCGACATGTTGAAAAGGTCCACGGGGATGTCGCCGTCCTGGTAGAGCTCGATGGAGGCGTTGCCGTCTGCGAAGACCGCGAACTCGTTGATGACGAGATAGGGCTTGTCGAGCACTTCGATGGTGAAGGTCTCTGAGGCGTTCTGGTTCTGGGCATCCACGACGAAGAGCGTGTAGGTGTAATTGCCGGCATCTTCATATCCCTTTACCAGGTCGATGCTGAAGAGGTCCCCTGAGGAGACCGTGTCATCGGAGAAGATGAGGGTGCCGTCCTCATATACTGCGGCCTGCACCAGGTCGTCGTTCTCGTCCTCTGCCCGGAAGGAGATGGTGTAGGGCTCGCCTTCATCGACAGGGGTGGTGGCCCCGACGTTCTCGATGGAAGGGGGAGAGGAGAGCTCGATGTGACGGAGTTCGCTCAGCCCCAGGTTGCCCTGATCGTCCTCGCATTCCACCTGCCAGGTGTTCTTCACCAGCGGCAGGCTCTGGGTGGACGAGATGATCTCTCCGTCAGAGACGTTGTTCCAGACCTGTTTCTGGCCGTCGTTGATCAGCAGCCGGCAGTAGGAGATGGCATTGTAGTCGGTGGCGCTGAAACGGAACTCCTGGGAAGGGTCATCCACAAGGATGTTGTCGTCAGGCGCGAGCAGCGTGATGGCCGGCCCCTCATGGTCCGGAGCGGGAAGGGTGGTGAAGGAGAGCTCGTCCGATGGGGTGCAAAGCCCGTCATCGTTGCATGCGTCGACCGAGACGGTGTAGTCTGATCGGTCGGCAAGGCCGGTGAGGGTGAACCCATGGGCTGTCGCGTAGCCTGTCTCGCTCGCCTGCAAAGAAGCATCTCCGGCCAGGGTGTAGGTAAGGGTTCCGAGCGTGGGATCGTCGGTCTCCCAGGCAAGGGTCGCCGTATCATCGGTCACCGAGACCGTATGGAAGTCAGTGATGACCGGGTCGGTGATGTCCACTGCCATGGAAAGGACAAGATCTGCTATCTCGTGCTCCTGGCTGTTGCCGGCGAGATCGGTCGCTGTGATGAAGATGCTGTAGGTGCCGTCGTCGAGCGATGTCTCGAAATGGACCGATTCATCGACCTGCGGATAGGACTGCTGGGGACTGTCGAATGTCGATGAGGTACGGGTGAAGCAGTCGTCGCCGCAGACGACCTGTCCCAGGTCGTCCCGCACGTCGTAGGTTATCGAAGCGATGCTGAAATCGTCGACAGCGTCCAGTGAGATGTTGACGCCGGTGCCCAGGAGCGGGCTGTTCTTGTCGAAGAGCAAGCCAGAGTGGGTCACGTCGGTAAATATCGGGGCGTCGGTGTCGAAACCGTCCACCAGGACGAAGGAGCCTTCGTCAGACGTCGAGCAGTAGCCGTCGATGTTGCAGGAGGTTGCCGTGTACCGGTAGAAGGTCAACGGAAGCACGTTGGCCTGCAGATCATGGGCCAGGGTCAGGGATGAAGAGGATGCGTCGATGGCGGGGTCGGCGTCATCGTAGATATGGATGGCAGAATCTGCTGCCTTGTCTGTGTCCCAGGTGAAGGTGACCAGGTTGCTTGCAGGGCTGCTGCCGTCCTCCAGGTTGCTGATGATCGGAGCCACCGGATCCTTCGTGGTGAAGGTGTCCAGGTCAGAGGTGTCACAGGCTCCGTCGAAGGTGCAGGACGTCGCCTGATAGTAATAAGTAGTGGCCTGAGCGAGCGAAGAGAGCAGCATGTCGTGGCCGAAGACCAGGTCGGTGTTCTCTGCAGTGAGACCGAGCGAAGGGGTCGTCCCGTAGTGGACTACGCTGGTCGATGGCGTGGTCGTCTGCCAGCTGACCGTCGCCTGGGAGGCGGTGATGTCATGCACCGAGAGGTCGGTGAGGGAAGGGGGAAGGCCGTCATCGATGAGCCAGAGGGCGGAACGCTGGAAGAGCGTCTTGGAGTCGTCGGTCCAGTAGTCTGACTTGGTGATGCCGAAGAACACGGTCTTCGCGTCCGAGACGACGCCGTTCTTCATGGTGGTACCCTCATCGTAGGCAGAGATGACATGATGATAGTCGTTGAACATGGGCGTCGTGATCGCATCAGCGCCGCTTGCCACGTCGGGCCATTCGAAATAATAATAGGGGAGGTTGATGCCGTTCGATGCACAGCAGCTGGTGTAGACCTGGATGCTGGAAGGGAAGCCGTAGGAGATGTAGTTCGTCGGGTCAGGCACCTGGTTCCAGAGAGGAGCAGAGGAAGAGACCTGGGAGATGGAGGTCGCGAGGCCCCAGGAGGCGTAGTGGTTGGTGTTGAGGACCAGGGAAGGCATCTGGTTCACCGGGATGAGGCCAGGATTGGGGAAATAGCCCTCGCCGACGATGATGAAGGCGAACGACGAGAAGTCGGTGGTCGAGAGTTCGCTGTCGTCGATGATGGTCACCTGGAGGCCCAGCTCTTCGATGCTGCTCTGGACCGTTGAAGAGACCGATGACGGGTCAGGTACGATATAGGCCACATCATCCGAGGCACCCAGGCCCGAAGGAAGGGCAAGGGTGATGATGAGCAAGGCCATGACACTGATGATCCATTTGTTGTGTTGCATTGTTTCTCCCCTCTCTCGTTGAATGTTGATCCGTGGTGTTCTGGTCAGTGGTGTTGATTGTGGAGGTGAGTGGATATGATTGGATTCCACACTTCCCAGCTCACACAACCCCTGTTTGTCTGAACCCCCTTTTTGTCTGTCTGTCGTCTGCCTGTCGTCTGCCTGCCTGGCGCGTATCACAGGCGATAATGGAGCGATAATGAAAAAAAGGTCACCTGAGTCGTTTCGTGAAGACCAGATAGCCGACGATGCCGATGGCCAGGATGACGATGATGATGAGGATCCCGATGAGCGTGTCCGGACCTCCGGTCTTCTGCACAGTGGCAGTTGAAGGGACAGGCGCCGTCTCAGACGTTGCGGCTCCGGAGCTGTTCCCCGCAGAAGCCGTTCCTGATCCGTCGGCAGGTCCTTCGTTGCCGTCCTCTGTCGGAGGAGGCGTGGCCGGCTTGTCGAAACCAGGAGCGGATTCGTTCAGCTGGGCATTGATGATGATGTTTGACTGGAGACCGACGCCGCCTGCACGTGCGTCTGGTCCGACCTCTGAGAACCCGACGGCGATGAGGCCTTCGTAGAACCCCGGCTCCAGGATCTGGACCTTGAATCGGGCATCCTTCGACTCTCCGGGCTGGAGCAGGATGTCATTGTCGAGTATCTGGGTGATGCCCGTGAGATTGCCCAGAGGTGTCAGGTGGACATTGACCGAGACGTTGTTGATGTTGATGACCTTGATGGACCGCTCCACAAAGACCATCTTGTCCGATGCGACCTGTGTCTGCAGGACCATGCGTGCGTTGCCGATGGATGCAGACAGGCCATTGACCATGGCGATGCTTGCCAGAAGCATCAGGCTGAAGACAAAGATGCGATAGATGTTTTGAGTGTTCATGGTTACCCCCCTCGTCGATGGTGAACGAATCCTTGTTGCCTGCACAGTGACACTTACCTAGTGTTACTGCACACTGACGAAAGTAGAACCGGGTTTGATATATAAACATTATTACAGGAAAAGCGCTAAATCCTTTTAAAGGTGAAATGTCATCAAAAAGAAGTAATTACATCATTTATCGACGAGAGAAGAGAAGAAAAGGGAGAGAGTTCCCTGCTCAGGACCGTATTTTCCCTTATTTTCGATGAGAACACGTGACCGGGGAGTTACACAGACAATCACATCAAGAAGCAATAACAAGAAGCGACAAAAGAAAGAGAAAGAAGAAAAGAAAAAGAGGACACAGGTGCCTCACATACCTATTCCACGACGAAGGAGACGAGCTTCTGGTCCACGTTCCCTGCCTTGTCCACCGCCTTGATGAGCAGTTCATGGGTTCCTCTGCTGAAGCCACGTGACCTTGCATAGGCATGGCATCGTGAACACAACCTTGTGTCTCGCCGTCCGTTGTCAGAGTAGGTCAGGGTCGCTTCCCGCTCACCGACATCGTCTACGGTGAGATTGAACAAGACCAGCCGTGACTGGTTGACCCCATCAAGGGGACTGTAGACATGGAGGGTCGGCTTCCTGGCATCGATCTCAACATCATAGACAGGATGGGACGTGACCTCATTGCCTCCCTTGTCGAGCAGCGTGAAATAGTAGGAGACATCCTCTGCATCGTGGTCAGCAAGACTGACGTTGATGGTGCAGTGGGCTCTTGTTCCCGATGGACAGTCAGTTCGGGTTGCCTGAGGCGTGAGCGGCTGCGGATCGTCATTGAACCAGTAATAGAGAGCGACCTCATCGACATTTTCTTCGTTATATTCAAGAGCGAAGGTTCCGGTGGCATAGTCGCGCCTTCCGTCAGGCAGCGTCTTGGTGATGCGAGGGAGTCTGCTGTCGATCCAGAAGGAGACCGAATGGTTTGCCATGTTGCCGGCAGCATCCACCGCCACCAGCAGGACATCATTGAACCCCTCCTTCAG
>JAADFO010000072.1 GCA_013152815.1 Nanobdellati archaeon | reverse complement strand
ACCATGTTGAAAAGCTGGGTCAGCGCCTTGCTGAAGAACGGAGAGTTCACCCAGATCCCCATATCATAGGTCGGATCGACCTTGTCGTCCAGAAGCATGAAGACGAGCTCCTTGTCGTCGGCGATGATGAAACGTCCTCTCACCTGGTCGACGTGCCGGAGGTTGCAGGACTCTCCCAGCATCTTCGCAGCCTTCTCGGATTCAGAGGTCACAGGAGCTGCGATCTTGATCTGCACTCCCCTCTCCTTCGCCCGCTCGAGCGCATTCTTGAAGTAGTCGTTCTTCCGGTTCAGGCCCTTAGAAGTAGTCATGATGACAATGCTCTTCTCTGCACCTTTGATGAGCGAGTTTATCTGAGAATAGAGATGACCGCGGCTTTTGAGCGACCCGGTCAGGTCGGCGGGATCCACGATCTCGACACCCTGGTTATGGAGCGTGGCGAGCTCGACCATGATCTCAGAGTTCTTCAGCCCGTCGATGGATTTCGCCTCTTTGTTGGCCTCTTCCTTGATGGTCTTCTTGACGCGTTCAAGGACGTCCTCGGGAGGCAGGGCGATGTATTTGATGGGCTTGCCGATCTTCATCATGATGAACCCTTTCTTTTCCAGGTTCTCGAGGACATCATAGCTTCGCGAACGGGGGACATTCGATATGTCGCTGAGTTCACCTGCAGAAGATATTCCACGAGAAAGGAGTGCTGTCCAGATTTTTGCTTCGTAACTGTTAAGGCCGAGGGCTTTGAGCTTATTCAGAAAGCTTTTCTCAACGATCATTTTTTTGCCTCCTCATTTATCAGTGTAAATTTGTCACTATCAACATCTTTTCCGATGTCCTTTGAGCCTCTTTTTGACAAACGATTTGGCTTCCTGTCTGTCTTTTCTGTCTGGAATGTCTTGAACTGGATAAGACCGAGAGCACAGGATGCGGGTACGAACTCTCAAGCTCTCTGTCGAATCTGGAATGGGCAACCAGGGGAATTTTATGTGATTCTTATACGATTCTTATACGATTCTTTATATGGCCCCTGCTGTTGCAAGGCCTGAACTCTTCAAAAAGAGAACCACGCTTTATATTTAAAGGTTTCTATGCTTATCTACTCTAAAGTGGCGAAAGATGGATGATTGAAGCAGGCATTTGCCCGGCCTCCTTTGTCCCTGCGGCATGTCGACGAGCAAAGGCAGCGAAAACTTTATATAACCCCTCCAGTTCCTGAAGCGCTGAACCATGACGATGACCCCCCATAGCTCAGTGGCTAGAGCGTTCGGCTGTAGATTCTGTTTGACTGTCTTTAGAAAAAGATTGGATGACAAACAGACAGCATAGTCACCGAAAGGTCCCCGGTTCAAGTCTGGGTGGGGGGATCCTGCTGATGAATATTTATATTTTATATTCATGAAGAATTGATATTCATGAAGAATATCATGAAGAATATTTATGAAGAGCATAACGCTCCAAGGGGTCTGGTACGCATCATGAACTCTCTGCAATCACCATCATATTCCCGGACAACTGTCGACGATGGCAGGGGGTCTCCCCTACTAAAGCAAAGCTTTTTAAATGGATGGTGTTTCCCAGGCGTAATGCTGCAGCAATCTTTCTTTGGGCCAAAAGAGCCGAAAATGAGCTCCGATAACTCGTAGAACAATTGCTAGCTAATGAAATCAACAAAACAATCCATATTGCCCCGGTAGTGTAGCTCGGCCCAGGGATGCTCCAGGAAATCTCCTTGGAACCCTGCGAGAACTATCATGAAGCCCTGTCGAGGCTTCGACCCGGGTTCGAAACAAGCCCAGGACGTGCCTGGCCTTGAGAAAGTCCCGGCCGGGGCGTTTCATCATCAAATGATCATCGGTCAAAGGGTCCACACCATGACTGCACGGACCCGAGACTTCCTGAACAATAGCATACAATCACTGGGCCGGTAGCTCAGCCTGGAAAACCTGGTGGTTTGGGCACTAGAGCACACGACTTTTAATCGTGTGGTCGCGAGTTCGAAAACGCGAAAGCAGAGCAGACCGACAAGAGCGTCCGGAAGTCTCGTCCGGCCCATATGATTCCATGCCTCGAGGCATCACAACTTATGGTAGCGCGCAAAAAGAAGGCAGAGAAGAGGACCACGCCACTTACCCATGTGCTTATCCCAAAGCATCTGAAGGTCAGCGAACGTGAGAAGAAGGAACTCCTCGAGAGATATCACATCACGCTCAAAGAGTTGCCAAAGATATTGCTTTCTGATCCTGCCATCGCCCATCTTGGTCTGGAGCCCGATGATGTGGTCAAGATCATACGGCCCAGTCCTACCGCCGGCGAGGCGGTATATTATAGGGGTGTCATCGATGGATGAACGTGAACGGACAGAGCTGCTGTTTCGGAAATATTTCGAGGAACATTCTCTTGTCGGTTCTGAGATCGCCAGCTTCAACAGGCTCATCGACGAGGAGCTGAAGGTGATCATCGAGGAGAACAAGGAGATTGAGCCGACCATCATCCCCCAGAACATCGACGAGTTCAAGATCAAGCTGGACAAGATATGGGTGACCAAGCCGGAAATCACCGAGGCTGACGGTTCGAAGCGTGACATCTATCCCATCGAGGCCCGTCTCCGGAAGACAACCTATTCCGCTCCTATGTACATCGAAGTGAGCGCCCACATCAACGGTGTCCAACGGGAATCTTTCGTCACCCAGATCGGCAACCTGCCCATCATGCTCAAGTCCCGCTACTGCCATCTCCACAACCTCTCGAAAGAGGAACTTATCAAGAACGGCGAAGACCCCTACGATCCCGGCGGGTATTTCATCATCAACGGCACCGAGAAAGTCTTGGTGACCATCGAGGACCTCGCAAGCAACCGGTTCATGGTGGAATCCACGCCGACGAAGATGAGCGCCTTTATGGGCAAGCTCTTCTCTGAACGGGGTTCCTTCAAGATACCCCACACCATGGAGAAGCTCAAGGACGGGATCTACTACCTCACCTTCACCCGGGTGAACCGGATACCGCTCATCATCGTCTGCAAGGCCCTCGGGCTCATCAAAGACCAGGAGATATTGGAATCCATCGATCTGCAGGACTATCAGGACAGGATCGTCCTCAATCTTCTGGAGTTCGCGCCAATCAAGACCCAGGAGGAAGCTCTCGACTTCATCGCGAAGAAGGTCGGCATCACCCAAAGCAAGGAGATCCGCATCGACCGCATCAAGGAGATACTCGACAAATACCTGCTCCCTCACATCGGCGTCTCTGCAGACACCAGGATGACCAAGGCCATCAACCTCACCAAGATGCTGAAACGGTTTGTCCTCATCTCCGAGGGAGACATCCCTGTCGACGACAAGGACCATTATATCAACAAGCGTCTCAAGATGAGCGGCGATCTTCTGGCCGACCTGTTCCGGGTCAACCTCAAGGTGCTCATCAGTGACCTGCTCTACAATTTTCAACGGATCGTGAAGCGTGGGAAATTCCCGTCCATCAAGGTGGTCATCAGGGACAAGCTCCTGACCTCCCGTATCTACAGCGCCATGGCCACCGGGAACTGGGTCGGCGGAAGGACAGGAATCTCGCAGCGTATCCAGCGGCTCAATTTCCTTGAGACCCTTTCCCATCTCCAACGGGTCGTCTCGCCCCTGAGCGCTACCCAGGAGAATTTTCAGGCAAGAGAACTGCATCCCACCCATCTTGGACGATTATGTCCTATCGAAACCCCTGAAGGGACAAACATCGGTCTCCGGAAGAACCTTTCCCTCCTCGCATCCATCACCACCACCCTTGATTCACCCGAGATCCTCAAGCAGCTGAAACTGCTCGGCATGAAGACCCAGCAGCCCCCTGTGAAAGCATAGGCTGCTCCCGCAGGACATCATCATAAGACATCATCAGAATAACAAAAGGATAACAAAATGACCGACATCTACCTCAACGGTGAATATGTGGGCCTGGTCAAAGACCCCAAGGACTATGTCCATAGGGTCATCCAGGACCGTAGAAAAGGAAAGATCTCTCAGCTCCTGAACATCCATTATGATGAACAGGGAGACCGCATCCTCATCGACCTTTCCAAAGGAAGGACACGACGTCCGCTGATCGTCGTCAATGAGGGAAGGCCTCTCCTGACCGAAAAACATCTCGAACAGCTGAAACGGAACGAGCTCTCCTGGTCTGATCTTCTCAGCCAGGGGATCATCGAGGACCTCGACGCCAACGAAGAGGAGTCTGCCTATGTGGCCTTCACCGAGGCCGATCTGACTCCGGAGCACACACACCTTGAGATAAGCCCACTTGCCATGCTCGGTCTCTCCACCTCTCTTGTCCCCTATGGAAACTATAACCAGTCCACCCGGCTCAATGCAGGTTCGAAGAACCAGAAGCAGGCCCTGGGTTTCTATGCAGCGAACTTCGCTGTCCGGCTCGACATGGACGTCAACCTGCTCCATACGCCCCAGGTTCCCATCGTCAAGACGGTCATGCACGACATCTCTGACTATCAACAGCATCCTGCAGGACAGAACATGGTCGTGGCCATCATGAGCTATGGCGGCTATAATATGGAGGATGCCATCGTCATCAACAAGAGCTCCCTCGACCGGGGTCTCGGCAGGTCTTCCTACTATCGTCCTGCCGTCGCTGAAGAGCTCCGCTATTCCGGAGGGCTCATCGACGAGATCAGCATCCCTGACAAGGACGTGAAGGGATACAAGAGCGAACATGACTATCGTCTCCTCACCGATGACGGCATCATCTTTCCCGAAGCAAAGGTCGCCGAGGGAGACGTCATCATAGGCAAGACCTCTCCTCCCCGGTTCCTCTCCAGCATGGACGAATACAATCTCGCCTCCTCCACCAGGAGGGAAAGTTCGGTCTCCATCAAACACGGGCAGAAGGGCATCATCGATTTTGTCATCATCTCAGAGAACGAGGAAGGGAACAAGCTTGTCCAGGTGAAGATACGGGATCAGCGGATCCCGGAGATCGGCGACAAGTTCACGTCCAGGCATGGCCAGAAAGGCGTCATCGCGATGGTCGTCCCGCAGTCGGACATGCCCTTCTCGGTCAACGGCATCATCCCGGACATCATCTTCTCACCCCACGGCATCCCGTCGAGGATGACCATCTCCCACCTCATCGAACTCATCGCAGGCAAGACCGGTGCCCTCTCGAGCAGGTTCATCGACGGCACGACCTTCAACGGAGAAAGCGAGGAGGATCTGCGGGCCGAGCTCAAGGAACAGGGCTTCCGGGAGAACGGCGTCGAGACCATGTATGACGGTGTCACCGGCAAGAAGCTCGATGCCAAGATCTACATCGGGAACATGTATTATCTCAAGCTCAAGCACATGGTGGCGAACAAGCTCCACTCACGGGCCCGTGGTCCGATCCAGCTGCTCACCCGACAGCCCACCGAAGGGCGTGCAAAAGAGGGAGGCCTCAGGCTGGGAGAGATGGAGAAGGACACCTTTGTCGCCCATGGCGCTTCGCTCCTCCTCAAGGAACGCTTCGATTCCGACAAGGTCGTGGTCCCTGTCTGCGAGAAGAGCGGTCTGATGGGATACTATGACAACTATAAGAAACAGTTCATGTCCCCCATCCACGGCTCGGATGCAGAGATATCGCTGGTTGAGATAAGCTATGCATTCAAGCTTTTCCTCGACGAGCTTTCCAGTATCGGCGTCTATCCGAAGATCAAGCTCACCAACAAATATTGAGACCTTCATCTTCAACAGCGACATCATCACCAGGCGGGATATCCCATGAAAAAAGAAGAACAGCCAACCGATGCAGAGACGGCAGAGAAGGTAGAGACGGCGGACGAGAACCCTGCGGTCGCAGTAGAGGAGACAGAAGTCCCCGCTGCCGAAGCAGCCGATCCCGGGACATCCGGCACAGCCGACCCGAAGGATACGTCCTCTGATACAGCCACCGCTGCTCCTGCCGGAGAGGAAGAACCGGCAAAGGACAAGACACCCCCCGAGGAACCGTGGGATGTCATGAGTGAAGCTCCCATCTATCGTAAGATTTCCTCCATCACCTTCGGCATGTTCTCTCCGAAGATCATCAAGAAGATGGCCAAAGCAAAGGTGGTGACGCCAGAGCTCTACGACAAGGAGGGATATCCGGTGGACGGCGGTCTCATGGATACCCGTCTCGGCGTCATCGATCCGGGACTCAAATGCCGCACCGACGGGCTGAAGCTCAAGGACTGTCTCGGACATTTCGGCTACATCGAGCTCGCCCGGCCGGTCATCCACATAAAGTTCGTCAGCAAGATCCTCAACATACTCCGTTCCATCGACCGGGAGAATTCCAGGCTCCTGCTCCCTGAGAACAAGATCAAGGTCTATCGGGCGAAACTCCGGAAGATCGAGGCCGAACAGGGCGAAGAAGAGGCGAGGATCTATATCAAGAAGCTCATCGCCACCATGAAGGCCACCACCAAGTCACCCCATTCCAACGCCAAACAGTATCCCATCACCCTCGAGAAGCCATCCACCTTCATGGAGAACGATAAGCGGCTCACCCCCATCGAGATCAGGACGCGTCTGGAGAAGATACCTGATGATGATCTGGAGCTCCTGGGGCTCAATCCCGAGGTGGCAAGACCTGAATGGATGGTCCTCACCGTCCTGTCGATCCCTCCGGTGACCATGCGGCCATCCATAACCCTCGAGAGCGGTGAACGCTCAGAGGATGATCTCACCCACAAGCTGGGAGACATCGTCCGGATCAACCAGCGTCTTTTCGAGAACATCAACGCAGGCGCTCCTGAGATAATCATAGAGGACCTTTGGGATCTCTTGCAGTACCATGTGACCACCTTCTTCGACAATGATGTTGCGCAGCTTCCTCCGGCCCGACATAGGAGCGGACAGCCCCTGAAGACCATCACCGAAAGGATCAAAAGCAAAGAGGGACGCATCCGCTACAATCTCGCCGGCAAGAGGACCAACTTCTCTGCCCGTACGGTCATCTCTCCCGATCCCATGATCGCCATCGACGAGGTCGGCGTTCCCAGGGTCGTGGCCATGAAACTGAGCGTCCCGGAGACCCTGACCGAATGGAACATGGCCTATCTGAAGAAATTCGTCGAACGAGGACCCGGTGTCTATCCCGGCGCAAACTACATCGTCCGGCCCGACGGAAAGAAGAAAAAGATCACCGAAGAGTCCAAGGAGCAGGTCCTCGAAGAGCTCCAGCCGGGGTATCATGTGGAACGCCATCTCATGGACGGTGACATCGCTGTCTTCAACAGGCAACCCTCCCTGCATCGTATGAGCATGATGTGCCACAGGATCAGGGTGCTTCCGGGAAGGACCTTCCGGCTCAACCCCGCCGTCTGCGCTCCTTACAATGCAGACTTCGACGGCGACGAGATGAACCTGCACATCCCCCAGACAGAGGAGGCGAGAGCAGAGGCAGAACTCCTGATGGAAGTCGAGACCCAGCTCATCTCTCCACGTTACGGGCTTTCCATCATCGGCTGTGTCCAGGACGCGATCTCCGGAAACTATATGCTGACCAAGGAGCTCTCCTTCGACCGACAGCAGGCAGCAGGTCTCCTCTTCAGCATCGGCGTAAGCGACTTCAGCAAGCTTCCCAAGAAAGACATCATCACCGGCAAGGAACTGTTCTCGGTGCTTCTCCCGTCGGACTTCTCCTTCAATGGCCAATCGAACGACGGAGAGCCGGTCAAGATAAAGAACGGAAAGGTCATAAAAGGTCATCTGGACAAGGCGACCCTGGGAGAAGGGCAAGGCCTGCTCCTGAGGACCATCCATAAGAAGTATGGCGCTGCCATGACCATCAAGATACTCGGAAACATCTTCAAGCTGGGCACCAGGGTCCTTCAGCTGCATGGTTTCACCACCCCCATCTCTGATACCGACCTCCCTGCACATGCCAAGGCGAAGATCAAGGATGTCATCAACCGAGCTGATGTGATGGTCGCACAGCTGATCGAGGACTATCATGCCGGCAAGTTGGACGCATTCCCCAGCAGGAGTCTCATGGAGACCCTGGAACTGCGGATCCTGGACACGCTCAACCAGGCAAGGAACGAGACAGGCCAGCTGGTGGCGACCTATTCTGACCAGAACTCCCATACCATGATCATGGCATCTTCAGGAGCGAGAGGAAACCTTCTCAATCTTGCACAGATGGCAGCCTGTGTGGGTCAGCAGGCCATGCGGGGGAAACGCATAGATAACGGCTATAATGACACCACCCTCTCTGCCTTCAAGAAGCATGATCGGAGCTCTGAGGCGAGAGGATTCATCAAAGCAGGATTCAAGAACGGCCTGAGCCCTTCCGAGTTCTTCTTCATGGGCATGACCGGAAGGGATTCACTCATGGATACGGCTCTTCGGACACCGAAGTCAGGCTACCTCTACCGTCGCCTCGCCAATGCCATGCAGGACCTCAAGGTCGACTATGACCATACTGTGCGGGACGCCACCAACAAGATGATCCAGTTCAAGTACGGCGAGGACGGTATCGACGTCTCTCGCAGCGAAGGCGGCAAGATCAATGTCAAAAGGATCGTCGAGAATGTCCTCGGCATCTAGCTGTCCGATCAAAAGAAACACTATCAAGGAACACTAAAGGAACACTGTCCGAAAAAACTCAAAAACTCAGAAAACCCGAATGACGTGACCCCCGATGGAAGAACTCTTCAAACAATACCAGGAGGACATCTCCCCTCTCTTGATGGAGGAGATAAAGTCCCTTATCCCACCAAAGACCGGCAAGACCAAGGTCAAAGCCATCCTCGAGCAGGTGAAGAAGGAGATCGCACTCTCTTCCGTCGACCCCGGTGAGTGTGTCGGCATGGTCTCTGCTGAATCCCTCGGCGAGCCAGGGACCCAGATGACCCTGAACACGTTCCACTTCGCAGGAGTCGCTGAGATGAACGTCACGGTAGGGCTTCCAAGGATAATCGAGATTCTCGACGGGCGGAAGACCATATCGACGCCCACCATGGAGATCTATCTGAAGGGGGCCGCTGCAAAGGGGACAGGCATAAAGAAGATCGCCGCCCGAATAAAAGAGACCCGGCTTGTCGAGCTCATAGCATCCATCGAGACCAACATAGCCGAGGGTCTCATCGAGATTGAACTGAACCAGGAGACCATAAAGGATATGGAACTCACCGTCCCCGGCATCGCTAAGCTCATGGAGAAGGCGGTCAAGGGTTGGACCCTCAAATATGACAAGAACATCTTCACCCTCAAGGCAAAGGCCAAGGAAGACACCATCAACGCACTCTACAAGACCAAAGAGAAGCTGAAGAAGCTCTTCATCAGCGGCGTCAAGGGCGTCACCCAGGTGCTTCCGGTGAAGCACGGGGACGAATATGTCATCGTGACCTTCGGGTCGAACCTGAAGGATCTCCTCAAGCTGGACTTTGTCGACGGCCAGCGGTCCATGACCAATGATATCCATGAGATCGCTGCTGTCTTCGGCATCGAAGCGGCACGACAGGCGATCATCAATGAAGTGTTCAAGGTCATCGAGAACCAGGGGCTGAACGTGGACATCCGCCATATCATGCTCGTCTCAGAGACCATGTGCATCAGCGGAATGATCAAGGGCATAACGCGCTACGGTGTCGTCAACCTGAAATCCTCGGTCCTGGCAAGAGCGTCCTTCGAGACGCCTCTTCGTCATATCATCAATGCAGCGATGATCGGCGAGCAGGACCATCTGACCTCGGTGGTCGAGAACGTCATGATCAACCAGCCGGTGCCTGTCGGAACAGGGCTTCCCGGCCTTGTCACCGAGGTGAAGATGAAGAAGAAAGACTAGGTGCTGTGTTTGTGCTGTTTGTGCTGTGATCTGCCCGGCCTTTCCAGGATCGCTTCCCTCTACGAACAGCATACCGAGTACAGAACAGAGAACAATACAAACGCTTTTAAAGGGAACCTGGTTCATTCGTTCCCTTGATAGGACAGGTAAGACCATGGTGAAACAGCAAGACTTCAAGAAACTGCTCAGAGAAAGCATCGATACCGGCAGGGCTGTGATCGGCATGAAGCGCACGCTCACCCGGCTCGCCACCGCCAGCCTTGAGACTCTGGTGCTCTCCAAGTCTGTGCCGCCCAAGGACAGGAAGGAGCTCCTGCGGTTGGCCGATCTTTCAGAGACCGCAGTACAGGAAGTGGACATGGACAATGTGGAACTCGGACTCCTCGGAAAGAAACCGTTCTCCATATCGGTGATGGGCATCCTCAAAGCATGATGATCTTTCCTCTTTTTTTTGCAGAACCTGCACCATGACCAAAATAAAATATGACTTTCAGCTCATGAGGTTCATGTCGCTCTTCGAGAGGGTGACCCGAGCGTCCCTCCATGACTGCTATGAGGACCATAATCAGACCATGGTCTTCGTGGTCAAGAAGGGAGAACTCGGCAAGGCGTTGGGAAAAAAGGCAGCAAATGTCCATAAGCTCTCTGAACTGCTGAAGAGGAAGGTCAGGATTGTCCAGTTTGATGAGGATATATGCAGGTTTGTCGCCAATCTCATCTATCCCCTTAAAGCAGAACGCATCACCCTTGACGATGAGAACATCGTCATCCAGGGGGGCGACACGAAAACAAAAGGTTTATTAATCGGCCGGGATTTTCGGAATCTCAAACAGACGACCAACATCGTCAAGCGGTATTTTCCGATCAGAGACATGAAAGTCGTATGAGTCGAAGTCGTCTGAACGGTCGACCAGGTCATCTTCATGGCAAAGAAATCACAGGGAATGAACGCGGCCAAAAAGCTGCAGTCCAGGCGCTCCAAGTCCAATTGGATGGAGAAGAGATATGTTACGAGGACCCTCGGCCTGAAGAAGAAGTCGGACCCTCTCGGAGGAGCATCCCAGGCACGGGGCATCGTCCTTGAGAAGATCCAGCTCGAGGCGAAACAGCCGAACTCTGCCATGCGAAAGTGCGTACGCGTCCAGCTCACCAAGAACGGAAAGCAGGTAACTGCCTTTGCTCCTGGAGACGGAGCCACCAAGCTCATCGATGAACACGACGAGGTCCTCATCGAATGCATCGGCGGCAAGATGGGACGGGCCAAGGGCGACATTCCTGGTGTCCGCTGGCAGGTCATCAAGGTCAATGACCAATCCCTGCTCGCTCTCCGGAAAGGCCAGGTGGAGAAGGCACGAAAATGATGCAAGAGCTCAAGATCTTCGACAAATATTCCACTGAAGGGATCACCGTAGCCGACCCTGGTCTGCTGAAATACATCTCGCTCGTTCCGCGGATCGTCCCTCGCTCTGGAGCCCGCTACGCAGGCAACCGGTTCCATAAGTCGAAGGTCTCCATCGTCGAACGGCTCATCAATAAGCTCATGGTTCCCGGGCATAAAGGCAAGAAGCACCAAAAATCTTCAGGCCATGTCACCGGCAAGGTCCATAATGCCTACCGGATCGTCCAGGACACCTTCTCGCTCATCGAGCAGCGGACCAAGAAGAACCCTGTCGAGGTCTATGTGCAGGCCCTCGTGAATGCAGCACCCCGGGAAGAGATCCTCACCATCGAATATGGAGGGGCAAGATATCCCAAGGCGGTCGACTGTGCGCCCCAGCGACGCATCGACATAACGCTCCGGCTGATGGTGCAGGGTGCCTATGCAAAGTCCTTCAACAAGAAGAAACCGATAGCAGAGGCTTTGGCTGACGAGATCATCGCCGCCTACGAGCTCTCTTCCCATTCCCTGGCACTGTCCAAGAAGAACGAGATGGAAAGACAGGCAGATTCGAGCCGGTAAACATCAGATCATTCATGGACTGAACATCTTTTCTCTCCTTTCTGAACGCCCATTCCCTTTGTCTGTCTTCTCTCCGGCCATTCATCCGACCTTCGTCAACGCACATCTGCATCAGATGAACGCGACATCATTCTCGCTCTTGATGCCGTAGACATAGATGTAGTTCCAGAAGAGGCCTTTCTTTCTTTCGACCTGTACACTGAAACCGCTTTCCCGGAAGATCCTCTCGATGATGCTGTTGTTCTCCAGCCATTCAGGATTGGGGACGATCTTGAAGTAGTCCCCATATTCTATGAAGATGATCTTCCCTCCGTTGGGAAGGATGCTGTTCATCTCCCGCAATATCTTATGGATGTCCTGGACATAGCTGAGCATCCCGATGGAGACCACGAGGTCTGCCCGACTGATGGAGCTATGGACCCGGAGCACCAGCTCTTCATCATAGATGGGTATCATCCTGCCATGCTTCCGTTCATAGGAGTCCCAAAGCGCCCTGTTGTATCTCTTCTGGGTGATCTTCAGCCGGTTCTTGGACATGTCTGCCGCAAAGACCTTCCCCTCGGGGCCCACCATCTCAGTGAGGTCCACCGTGAGCGTACCGACGCCACATCCGTATTCAAGCACGGTCTTCCCCTCGATGGGGCCGAGGATGGTATAAAGCTCCTTCCGTATCCTCCTGGGGATGAGGAGGTCTTCGGTGAAGAGCGAGAAATAGGCGGTCAGGTCATTGGCGTTTCTGATCATCTCAGGGTCATAGTAAAGGCCTATGAGGAAATAGAGAGGGATACCCACTCCCAGGAGCGAGAGGCCCAGGTTCAGGAGATGGATGGCACCGGGCTCTACACGCAGCCACGTCGCCATGAGTGCGCCGAAGACGAATATCATGAGGATGGGCCCTGTCTTGCCGAAGGGGACCCGGAACGGCCGGGGATGGTCAGGGTTCTTGAAACGTTGTATGGTGACCGAGAACAGGACGATGGAGTACATGATCAGGGCCATGGGGACCAGAAGGGTCAGCAGTTTTGTATAGGACCCCGAGCCGACGATGACAAGGATGGCCGAGGTGATCCCCTGGAATATGATCGCCCGATAGGGTGTATGATGGACCGGGTGGATCTTGTCGAAGTGGGAGAGGAAGAGCTTGTCCCGGGTGAGCGCCAGCACCAGCCGCGGGGACGAGACCACCCAGCCGGCTACCGAGCCGATGATGGCCAGGTAGGTGGCGAGGGTGATGATCTCCCTTCCTTTCTCTCCAAGAAAGCTGAGGATGATATCTGCCAGCGGAGCGCTGCTCTGCCCGAGCCTGTCGGCTCCCAGGGTTCCTATGGCCACGATGGCCAGAGCAATGGCAATGACCGAGATGATACCTGTCCCTATGACCAGCGCCTTCGGGATGACCTTCTCAGGATCGTTGGTCTCCTCGGCGAGATTCACCGCAGATTCCCAGCCGAAGAATGTCTCCATGATGAAGAAGATGGTGATGAGGATGGCAAATTTTCCTTTGCTGAAGAATGGATGGAAATTTGCAGGGTTGATGTGGAAGCTTCCGAGGATGAGGATGGAAAAGATGACGATCAGTGTTATAACCGAGAACGCTATCAGCATGATGGCCGATGTCTTCATCCCGCGGTAGGCCATATAGTTGAAGATGATGAGGAACAGGATGGAGATGCCGATCTTCACGAGCTCTCCCCCCACAGGGAGCAGGTACTGGATGGCACCCACCACAAGCATGGCGATGGTGAGATTTCCCAGGATGAACGTAAGCCAGCCGACCAGGAACGAGAAGAACCGGCCATAGGTCTGTTTGGCATACTCATAGACCCCCCCTGCCTTGGGGAACATGCCTGAAAGCTCTCCGAAACAGGCAGAGATGTAGACAGCGAAACAGGCCATGATGACCCAGGAGATGATGGAAGCAGGTCCTCCATATCGCGCTCCTGCAGCCACCAGGAAATAGATGCCGGTCCCCATGATGGAATTGATCGTGATCAGAAGCAGGGAGGGAAAGTTCAGGACCCGTTTGAGTTCAGCCATGACGACTTCCCTGACAGTGCAGATTTATAAAAAGTTAGCTCAATACTTTCCTGTAGTAAAAGAATGTTTCCTGTAATAATGTTTCCTGTCGGATGCCATCATGTTAATAACGCATATGCTGTTAACGCTGTTGACGTATGGCTGTCAACGCATGGCTGTTAGCATATAATAACTTTTATAAAGGAAAGAGACCAATGGATTCCCATGTATGATGTGATAACCGTCGGGTCAGCAACCGTGGATGTCTTTGCCCATACCGACAAGAGCGAGCTCATCTCGCTTTCCGGTGCGCTCGGCAAAGAAGACTTCCTCGCTTACCCTTCTGGTTCGAAGATCATCATCAACAGGCTCATGTTCACCATCGGCGGCGGCGGCACCAATACGGCCACCTGCCTCAGACGTCTCGGTCTCTCCACCGGTTATGTGGGAGTGATCGGCGATGATGAGAACGGCAGCCAGATCCAGAGCTTTCTCAGGAAGGAGAAGATCGACTTTCTCGGTGTCGTCGGCAAGGAGATGACAGGCTATTCCATCATCCTGGATTCCCTCGCCCACGACCGCACCATCCTCACCTATAAAGGCTGCAACGACCGCGGCAGCTTCTCTCGACTCAAGGCTTCCCGGCTGAAGACATCCTGGTTCTATTTCGCTTCCATGATGGGCTCCTCCCTTGATATGCTCAAAGACCTGGCCGTCCATGCCGCAAAGAACAGGAGCAGGATATGCTTCAACCCTTCTCAGTATCTGGTCTGTCTGGGAAAGAAGAAGATACAGCCTCTGCTGGATGCTTCTCACATCCTGGTGCTCAACAGGGAAGAGGCGCAGACCCTGCTTGACGGTGAGGGATTCAAGACCGAGCGGCCCATCGAGCATCTGCTCCGGAAACTTCAGGAGACGGTCCCGCTCGTGGTCATCACCGACGGTCCAGGGGGAGCATGGGCCACCGACGGACATCACCTCTATCATGCGGTAGCCCACAGGTTCAAGATCGTCGAGTCGACCGGCGCAGGGGATGCCTTCGCTTCGACCTTTCTCGCGGGGATAATCAAGAAGGGCGACCTTGAGCATGCACTGAGGCTCGCGGTCACCAACGCAGAATCTGTCCTCGAGCATCACGGAGCAAAGAACAAGCTTCTCTCCTGGTCTGTCCTCCTCAGACGGATGAAAAAGAGACCGGTGAACATCATCCGAAAGAAGATGCCCTCACTGCCACTGCCATCAGAACGGCACCGGTAAGACCTCGTCCGTAGCGCATCCTTCGTTGCTCTTGCTCTCCTCTCTTCTTCTCTAGATGGTCTTTCTCGCTCGTCCAGACTCCCTATCGGCCAGGCCAAGATGTCTCTTGTCTCTTCGGTGATGCTTCCAGTTCCGCAAGCGCATTCCTGCAGAAGGTCTTCGCGCTCTCAAAATAGGTCTTCACCGGATCCTTGTCGTTCTTTGCCAGCACCTCGATGACCCTCTCCCTTCCTGAAGGGTCCCGCTCAAGCCCCCTGAGCCTGTCGGCCGACGGGCCGAACACCTTGTTCTCGGTCTGGCCTATAAGATGCAGCGTCTCCTGTATCCTGGTGATGATGTCCCTGAGCACCTCCTTGTCCTCAGGAGCATTGAAACTCTTCACCGTCGAGAACTGATTGTACCATAAGGGGTCTATCTTGATCCGGTTCCTCATCTCTGGCGACCCTCCATGCTTGTCCTTGTAGACCCTGCCGATGACGAAATTGATGGCTTTGCATTTATCTTCGATGGCGTGGGCATACTCTTCGAGGGACAGCAGTCTCCCTTCCATGGTCTTTGTCTGCAGGTGGAGGTCCCTGTTCTCCTTCAGGAGGGTATCATGTTCCGCCCTGATGCTTTCCATCTTCTTGATGTATCTTCTTGAGCGCAGCATGGTGGTGTTGAATATCAGGAGCAGCATCGCGGTCAGGATGAAGTTCAGGGCAGCCACCTCTCCCAGCTCAAGCTGGGTTGCCAGAGGATTGTTGGTGGTGTCCATGAGAAAATAGAACAGCACGATGAAAAGTATGCCGACGATCCACAGATACGAGAGGAAATGCTCTCCCTGCTTTTCCATGACCAGGATGGCGAGCGACAGGGTGATCAGGGTCGGGAAGAATGCTACGAGGATGATGAACAGGGACGCCTGGGTGGTCAGCTGGAGCCAGACGAAGAAGAGCAGCAGTGCGCCGACCACCACCAGGAGCTGCAGCCGGTTGAAGAAGAACGTTCCTGGGTATTGTCCTGGCTGCCTTGCCTCCTGCATCTCCTTCTGCTCAACGACCAGGTGGTGATCCTCCTTTGTTGTCCTTCTCCTCTCCTCTGTCTCCTGTTTCTCTGCAGAGGTGCGAAGCACTTCCCGGGACTGATGCTGCCTTGTCTTGAACAGTTCTGAGAACCCGTGATACTCTGTGAGCGGGAGGAACACGATGGACCTCTTGATATCCTGCAGAGCATGGCCCTCCCTGACCAGCTGGTCGACGATCATCCCTGGAGACCGGTGGGCTGCCTGCAATGTCTGAATTCTCTTCAGGATGCTGTTCTGCGCATCTCTTCTCCGGCCATCCCTTCCTGTCCCTGCCCTCCTGCCGTGCTCCATGAGGGCAGATTAGGGACTCTGCTCCTATAAAAACTTGTTGTTCCCCTCTCTTGAAGTGACGTTCAAGTGACGTTCAAGTGACATTCGTGTGAAGGGACCTTCTCGATCCTCTCCCCCTGTCGTCCTTCCACTATGGCGGCCTGACCCTTGCCTCCCATCCCCTTTTTCTTCCCCGAAAAGAAAACTTTATAAGACCTGCTCTTTTTTTCATGTTCTCCTTCGCAAAAGGGAGAGAATAAATGGGGTGATTGTTGTTGGATAAGAATAACGCTTTAATTCTCTGGTTCGACCAACTGAGCATCGAGGACGTTCCCCTGGTAGGCGGGAAGAACGCTTCTCTTGGCGAGATGTATTCTCATCTCACCAAACGCGGTGTCAAGATACCTAACGGGTTCGCCATAACTGCCCATGCCTATCGTTATATCCTGGAGAGGTCCAATCTCATGTCCAAGATCAGGGACGTGCTCAAGGGCCTTGATACCCATGACATGACGAATCTCGCAGATCGGGGGAGAAAGGTCCGCGAGCTCATCCGTCATGCAGAATTCCCTGAAGACCTCCACAGGGAGATCCTCCACGCCTATGCGGAGCTGAGCAAACAGTACGGTCCTGATACCGATGTGGCTGTCCGCAGTTCTGCGACGGCTGAGGACCTTCCGGACGCATCATTCGCAGGGCAGCAGGATACCTACCTCAACATCAAGGGAGGGGAGCAGCTCATCGATGCCTGCAAGAAATGTTTCGCTTCGCTGTTCACCAACCGGGCCATCTCCTACCGTCAGGACAAGGGGTTTGACCATTTCTCGATCGCCCTCTCCATAGGTGTCCAGAAGATGGTGCGGTCCGATCTCGCAAGCTCAGGGGTCATGTTCTCCATCGACACTGAATCCGGATTCAAGGATGTGGTGTTCATCACCGGTGCCTATGGCCTGGGAGAGACGGTCGTCCAGGGCGCGGTGAACCCCGACGAGTTCTATGTCCATAAGCCGACCCTGGCGAAGGGGTTCCGGCCCATCATCTCCAAGGATATCGGCGAGAAACGGATCAAGATGATCTACGATGAGAACGGCAACGAACAGACCAAGACGGTGAGAGTCCCTGTCCTCGAGCGGAGGAGATTTGTCATCAACGACGATGAGATACTCAAGCTGGCGCAATGGGCGGTCATCATCGAGGACTACTACACTGCGAAACGCAAGACCGAGACACCCATGGACATGGAATGGGCCAAGGACGGCAAGACCGATGAGCTTTTCATCGTCCAGGCAAGGCCGGAGACCGTCCATGCCCAAAAGGACAGGCTCGTCCTGGAGAAATTCAAGCTCAGGAAGGCTGGCACGGTCCTGGTCGAGGGTGCTTCGGTGGGAGAGAAGATCGGCGCCGGCAGAGCCCACATCATACGGGACGTCAAGGGCATCAACGATTTCAAGAAGGGCGAGATCCTCGTGACCGAGATGACCGACCCGGACTGGGAGCCGATCATGAAGATCGCCAGCGCCATCGTCACCGACAAGGGCGGAAGGACCTGCCATGCGGCCATCATCTCCCGGGAGCTGGGGATCCCCTGTCTCGTCGGGACCATCGACGGCAGCGAGAAGATCAAGGACGGACAGGACGTCACGGTGGACTGCAGCGGCGGAAGCGTCGGCAGGGTCTATGAAGGCATCCTGCCCTTTGATGTGGAAAAGATCGATCTTGCGAAGATGCCTGCCACCAAGACCCATATCATGATGAACCTGGGCAATCCTGACCAGGCCTTCGAGCTGGCCTCGCTTCCCACCAGGGGGATAGGCCTTGCCCGTGAGGAGTTCATCATCAACTCCTTCATCAAGATCCACCCCCGCGCCCTCCTGGAATTCAAAGACATCAAGGACGCCAAGACGCGGAAACAGATCCAGGACCTGACCTACGGCTACGACGACAAGCCCGCCTTCTTCGTGGACAAGCTCTCCTTCGGGGTTGCCAAGCTCGCTGCGGCATTCTATCCCCACAAGGTCATCGTACGGATGTCTGACTTCAAGACCAACGAATATGCCAATCTTATAGGCGGCAGGCAGTTCGAGCCGGTGGAGGACAATCCCATGATCGGATGGCGAGGCGCATCCCGTTATTATGACGAGAAATACCGCGCGGCCTTCGGTCTCGAGTGCCTGGCCATGAAGAAGGTCAGGGACGAGATGGGCCTCACCAACGTGGAACTGATGATCCCCTTCTGCAGGACGGTCAAGGAAGGGAAGCAGGTCCTGGCAGAGATGGCGAAATACGGGCTCAAACAGGGAGAGAACGGCCTTCGGGTGATCGCCATGTGCGAGATACCGTCAAACGTGATCATGGCCGAGGAGTTCCTCGAGATCTTCGACGGTTTCTCCATCGGTTCCAACGACCTCACCCAGCTGACCCTCGGCCTCGACCGGGATTCAGCACTGGTCGCAGGCATCTATGATGAGCGTGACGATGCGGTCAAGTCCATGATAGCCCAGGTGATACAGGTCGCCAAGAAGAAGAAGAAATATATCGGCATCTGCGGCCAGGGCCCCTCAGACCATGAAGACTTCGCCGAATTCCTGGTCGGGCTGGGCATCGAGTCCATGTCCCTGAACCCTGACACGGTCATCAAGACCACGCTCCTGGTGGCTGAGAAAGAGAAACAGCTCGGCATCAAACCCTGACAAACGGTGAAAAAAAAATGGTGAATGTTGCTATCAACGGTTTCGGGAGGATAGGCAGGCTCGTGTTCCGGGCAGGCTTCGACGATGAGGAATTGACGTTCGTGGCGGTGAACGACCTGACCGACCCCCGGACATTGGCGCACTTGCTCACCCACGACACGGTCCATGGCCGATGGGACAAGAAGGTCAGCTTCACTGACGACGCGCTCATCGTCGACGGCAAGCGCGTCCAGATATTCGCCGAGCGGGATCCCTCAAAGCTGCCCTGGAAGGACCTGCAGGTGGATGTGGTGGTGGAATCGACCGGCCGTTTCCGCGACCGGGAGGGCGCCTCAAAGCACCTGGCTGCAGGAGCGAGGAAAGTCCTGATCTCTGCACCTGCAAAGGATCCGGACCTTACCCTTGTCAAAGGCGTCAATGAGGGAGAGTATGATCCTCTGAAGCATCATATCATCTCCAACGCGTCCTGCACGACGAACTGTCTTGCTCCTCTGGTGAAGGTGCTCCACGATAATTTCACGGTCCGGCGAGGCTTTCTCACGACGGTGCACGCCATGACCAACGACCAGAACCTCCTGGACCTTCCTCATAAGGATCTCCGTCGTGCCCGGGCGGCTCCAAGCAACATCGTGCCCACGACCACCGGCGCTGCCAAGGCCGTCGCCCTGGTTCTGCCAGAACTCCAGGGGCGTCTGGACGGCTATGCACTCCGCGTCCCGGTGCTGGACGGGTCCATCATCGATTTTGTCGCCGAACTGGAGAAGCCGGCAGATGCCGACGCGCTGAACAGGCTCTTCCGGAGTGTCGCTGAGCATGAGCTGCGGGGGGTCATCTCCTATGCTGACGAGCCCCTGGTGTCCTCTGACATCATCGGCGATCCCCATTCCTGCATCATCGACAGCAGGGAGACCCGGTCCCAGGGGACCCTGGTGAAAGTCGTCGCCTGGTATGACAACGAATGGGGCTATTCCTCCAGGATGGTCGACATGATCAAGCATCTTATGAAATGATGCTCTCACTGATGCGCGCTAATGCGCGCTGACGCTCTCTTTAACCTTATCCTCTGTTCGGGCAGGATAGCTTGCCTGGAGATGCTCCATGCGTAAGACCATACAACGAATCGATGAGGCAGATGTCACCCATAAACACGTCCTTGTGCGGGTCGACTTCAACGTCCCCCTGGACAAGAGCGGCAACATCCTCGACGATAAAAGGATAGCTGACTCTTTGCCGACCATCCGCTACCTTCTGGACCATGATGCCAAGGTCGTCCTCATGAGCCATCTGGGAAGGCCGGTGAGGCCGGAGAATATCGATCCTTCAGATCCTTCAGATCCTTCCTTCCAGAGGCGTTTTCGGATGGATGCGGTGGCTTCCCGTCTTTCAGAGCTGCTCATGCATCCGGTCAAGAAACTCGACGATTGCATCGGCAGGCTTGTCGAGAACGAAGTAGCTTCCATGGACGACGGCGACCTCATCCTTCTCGAGAATCTCCGGTTCCATCCTGGGGAAGAGGCGAACGATCCGCTCTTCGCGAAAAAGCTCTCTCGTCTCGGTGAGGTCTATTGCAACGATGCCTTCGCTGTCTCTCACCGGGCCCATGCCTCCATATCAGCCATAACCTCATTCCTGCCTGGCTATGCTGGCTTCCTGCTGGACAAAGAGGTGTCTCTCATCGGGAAGGCGCTCCATAAGCCAGAACGTCCGTTCGTGGCCATGGTCGGTGGGCTGAAACTCGCGACCAAGATCCCTCTCATCAAGAATCTTCTTGGCTCTGTGGACCATCTCCTGATAGGCGGAGCCATGATGTTCACCTTCCTCAAGGCAAGGGGTCTCGATGTGGGAGCTTCCCTTGTCGACGATACTTCTCTTGCGCTTGCCAGGGATATGCTCAGGGAGCACGGGGAACGTCTTGTGCTTCCTGTTGATGTGGCCGTGGCCAGGGAACTCACCGAGCAGGCCACACGAAAAGAGGTGCCTGTCGAAGCCATCCCCTCCTCGCTGAAGGGCTTTGATGTAGGCGAAAAGACCGTTGTCCTGTTCAAGGAGACGCTCTCCAGGGCGAAGACCATCATCTGGAACGGCCCACTGGGCGCTTTCGAGACGCCTCCTTTCGATTATGCTACCCATGAACTTGCACATTATCTTGCCTCTCTCTCATCTGTGCGTATCATCGGAGGGGGAGACACCGCATCGGCTGTGGCCTCAGCAGGGGTCGCTGAAAAGATGACCCATATCTCGACAGGAGGAGGAGCTTCACTGGTCCTCTTCTCAGGGCAGGAACTGGTGGGCCTGGAAGCCCTCAGAGAACAGAAGATTGAAGGTTGCTGAACCTTTTTCCTGTTTCTTTTAAAGCAAACATTTATAAATGAACCATATTTCACAGGAACAGGATTTCAGCCCTTATCTTGTTGTGTTCAAGGAGAATCAGGAAGGCTCATCAAGAAAGCAAGCACACAGATGGATGATGATTGATTATGATTGAGGTGTTTTTATGGAACAATCAAGACCGTTAGATACATTGAACCGAGCAAGAGACAAAAGAGTCATCGTCGAATTGAAGAATCATACCCGACTGGTCGGCAAGCTCAAGGCGTTCGACATCCATATCAATGTCGTCCTGGAGGAGGCCGAAGAGATGGTTGATGGTTCGCTCAAGCGAAAACTCGGTCTGGTCTTCATCAGAGGAGACACCATCATCCTGATATCCCCTGCATGATCGATTCCCTTTCCGCAAACCTTCGGTCTGGTCTTTCAGTCTGGTCGGGTCATGCCTGCTGAATGTTTGCGGTGATATTCCGACATTCCCTTTCAGCTATTTGATGTGATACCATGAGCAAAGGAACAGCATCCCACGGAAAAAAATCAGGCAAGACGACCCACATAGTCTGTAGGCGTTGTGGCCAGAAGACCTATCACATGAGGAAAAAGGTCTGCTCTTCCTGCGGTTACGGAAAGAGCGCTAAACTCCGGAGCTATTCCTGGCAGAAGAAGTGATCGGGATTCTTTCTCTTCCTTTTTCTTCCTTTTTCTTTCTTCTTATGATCTTTCTATGATTGATGCATAGTTTTAAATTTAATCTCTTCCTCTGATCTCTTTGGTCGTCATGAAAAAACCCCCTGACAGGTCTGCTCCCGATCATCCGCCAAGGAAGGTTCGTCCCACGAGGAAGACGGCGAGGCGGCCGATGCGTGATGCTCAGGGGCATGATGGACATCGTCCGGGCCAGGGTGCAGCGGGCGCTCTCTCAAGCCGTCCGCTCTTGGCTATGGCCTTCGCCTTCCTCCTCATTTTTGGGATAGGGCTGCATTTCTTCGACACCAACAACGATCTTTGGTGGCACCTCAAGACCGGAGAGCTCATCGTCAAGGAGATGCACATCCCTTCACAGGACAGCTATTCCTTCACCCGGGAAGGGCATCCCTGGGTCGCTCTCGAATGGCTCTCCGAGATAGTCCTCTATGGCGTCGCCTCTCTTCTCGGGTTCGGTGCCCTTGTCTGGTTCAAGGCCTTCGTGTTCGTCCTGGTGATGTCCCTTCTTTGGTCGCTCATCCGGGAGAAAGAGTATCCCTATCTCTGGCTGACCCTGACGGTGATTGCTGCGCTTCTCGTGCAGTTCCATCTGCTGCTCCGGCCCCACCTGTTCTTCTGGCTCTTCCTGTTGCTGACCCTCTTTATCCTGCGAAAAAGGAAGACTCCCCTGTTGCTCATCCCTCTTTTCATCATCTGGGCGAATGCCCATGCCAGCGTGATGATAGGACTCTTCGTCGCCGGTTCCTACGCTCTTGAAGCGTGGTGGCGATCACGCTCTTTCAAAGCTGTGTATCCCTTTCTTCCTCTCCCTTTTGCGGCGCTCCTGAATCCGGTAAGCTATCGGGTCTTTCTCACCCCGTTCCATATCATCTCTGAAAGCAAGGAGTTCATCGCCGAATGGCAGCCGTTTCCCCTTGGAGATCCTCATCTGATCGTTTTCGTCCTCCTGCTGGTCCTGTTGCTGTTCCTGGTCTTCAGGACACGAGGCATACGGATCGCAGATCTCCTTCCGCTGCTTGTCATGGTGCCTTTGGCATTCAATGCGCGGCGGAACCTGCCTGTGGCTGTCTTTTTCCTCATCATCGCCATCGCCGACCGCCTCAGGCGGCTGATGGCAGGGCCGGGAATGCCTTCACGGCGCATCTTCCGTGTCTGGTCTGAACGGTCTTCTGCTGCACTGCCTCTCTTCCTCGTGCTCATCCTCTTCATCGGTGCGGTCATGGTGCATGCAGGGACGGCTTTTTCTCCCTCTTTTCCCCGACGGCAATACGCTCTCAATGCCATGGACTTCATCCTGAACCATGATATCGGTCCCGACCTCTTCAACGACTATGCCCACGGCGGTGTTGCTATCTTCAAAGGCTATCCCCGGACCAAGGTCTTCATCGACGGCCGCATCGATATGTACGGGGAGGATATGATGAAAAGATATCTCATCATCAGCGAGCAGCTGGACGGATGGGAAGACCTCCTGGCCCCTTATGCCATCGACGGTTTCCTCCTGAGCCATGGTTCTCCTCTCGAGAGACACCTGCTCGGGAACAGGTCGTTCAAGCTGGTCTATTTTGATGAGCTGGTCTCGGTCTTCGTGCCGGTCAGGCCAGACACCGAGCATCTGAGAGGCTTCTCTCTTCTGGGGCCTCGTGCCATCAAAGCGCCCTCTTCTCCGGAAGAAGCATCTGCATTGGCAGAAGAGATGTCCTACCTGCTGTCCCTTGATCCGGGGAATGCAGAGATGCACAAGAACCTGGGTATGTTGCTGGTCCTCTCGGGGATGGATGTGGAGAAAGGGAAAGCAGAGCTTTCACAGTATCTTTTTCTGGCACCCAGAGGTCCTTTCGCCCAAGAGGTGCGTGCTCTCCTGGTCAGGTCATGAAACAGACATCGGACATGCGCCTGCCCCTTCACTCCTGTATTGCTCCTGTAGCCGGATGCTCCTGTACTGGATGATGCCTCGCGAAGGACGCCGGCCCTTACTTTCTCAAGTGCCCGACATATGATGATAACCTTTAAAAAGGTTGTCGGGCTGTGCCCTTTTTTGTTAGCTTACATTTCCTTTCCTTTCATGCGGGGATGCCGGAGCGGTCAAACGGGACAGGCTTAGGAGCGTTATGTGGCTTATCTGCCGCATCTTGCGAAGAGACCTGTTGGCTTAGTGCCTTCGCAGGTTCGAATCCTGCTCTCCGCATCTTTCTTCGCATCTTTCGCATCTTCGCCCAGTGGCGGTCTCGTCTGTTTTCAGGGAAACATCATGCACAACACCAAATCCTGTCCTCCTGGTCGCTCATTTGGATGTGATGATGTATGATGATGTGAAAATGCGGGTCTTTCATATTTAAAGAAAACAGGGCTTCTTTATATGGGAAAAGTGAAATCATCCGGGAGTGGTGAACGGTTAATTTCTAAGAATTCGGGTCTTTCAGTGCTTTCTGGCTGGTCGTATGATCTGTCGTCGGGGAAGCTTGCGAAAACTTTATAAAGATGATAGGTCATCAGATACCTTGGTTTACAGGTCCATCCAGTCCTCATCTTCAGGATTGTTGAGCGAATGTAAACGTTTGAATGACAGGGATGACCTGAGAAGTGATGACGCACATCCAAAAAAGATAAAGCGAAAAGCGATTAGGAAAAAACCAACACGATTGAGTAAAAACTCGGAGGTGTTAGATAATGAGGTTGCGAAAGGCAGTAAAAAAGATTTTAGCCTTAGGTGCCGGAGTCTCCATGTTTGGAGCGACTATGTTCGGTGCTGCAGCTGCAGATCTCTCCGACTATCCCAGACCGTTGTTCATCGGTGATGACGGGACTTTCAACGGGATTGTCGTCGTAGGAGACGCAGCTGCCGCCGCAGATGTCATCGGCGCAGTCAATGTTGTAGCTTCCCTGCAGGTGCAGGCCTACAAGACAGAGACGATTTCTGATCCGGGTGATATCGCCCTGAGCGGAGATTCAAAGAAGATCGAGCAGTCCACGGACAAGCTCGAGCTCGGCGAGTCTCTGACCAGCACGGGAATCACGTCAGTGACCGAGTCTGATCTGGCAGCGCTTAAGTCAGGCGTCGTCCGGAACGAGTTCGGTGACTTCACGTACACCCAGTACATCGATCTCCCCAGCAATGCCCATGTCAACTGGACCAAGGACACCTTCCATGACAATGAGGTTCCGGGAGACTACCTGCTCTTCAACACCAGCAGGGCCTATACGTACAAGCTGACCTTCACCCCCGCGCTGAAGTCAGACAACGATGCCAACGACCGGTTGGAGGACCTGGAGAACAAGAAGCTCACGCTTCTCGGCAAGTCCTACACGGTCGTCAAGGCAGAGCACCCGGCAGTCGAAAGCCTGAAGCTGACCCTGATGGGCGGCGCAACAGAGGACACCCTTGAGGAGTACACCTCCAAGACCTATAATATAGGCGGCAAGGAGTACAAGGTCGAGGTCATCGCCATTACGACGACAGAAGTCAAGTTCAAGGTCAATGGCGAAGTGACTGATCCGCTCACGGCGGGAGAGACCTATGTCCTCGATGACGGATCTGAGATCGGTGTGCGAGACCTCATGGAGAACGAAGGGACTGAAGAAGGCGGTGCAGACATCGTCACGTTCTACCTGGGAGCCAAGAAGATCGTCATCACCGACACCAATACGTCCTCGACTACTGACACTGGCAGTGTCCAGGTCGGTTCTGAGACCCTCGCCAACACCTATGCGCAGATCTCGACCAGCTCTGACGGAGGACTCTCCACCGGAGCAGACGTGACGATCAGCCAACTGGAGGTCTATTATTCGCCCTCTGAGGAGCTGTTCATCGCACCGGGTCAGGGTCTGAGCGCTGCTGCAGACGAGGTCGAAGGCGACAGCGGAAACGTCTTCCTGGACGGATTCGACATCACCTACGAAGGTCTTCAGATACCGAAGACCGAAGACATCGTCTTCAAGTCTTCGGGCAATGATGGCTACAAGCTGACCTTCAAGAACAAGGCCGGCCAGACCATCAGTGAAGATATCGTCGGAAGGACATCCGGAGACGGAGTGTTCCTCGGTAAGGTCTCTGGTTCCAACAAGCGGGACCTGGTCACCTCTGCAGGCACATCTGTCGATGACGAGGACATGGTTGTTGTTGGTGATGGTTCTGAAGGAGGGTTCAGCAGGATCCTCAAGTACAAAGGGACCCAGAACGCCGACAACATCTATAAGATCCAGGACGTCGGATCCAACGAGATCTATGAGGTCACCTATGACGCGAACAACCAAGGAACCTTGGTCGTCGACGGGTTCTCTCTGACCATCACCGGTACGGGCGACAGTTCGTCCTACATCAACATCACCGGTGACGGAAACTCGGGCATCAAGAACTATCTCTACACCCAGTACGGTGCAAAGATAACTTTGTCTGATTCAGGCGAGAACGCAGGGATCAGCATCCAGTCCGAGACCGCAGAGGACGGGACCAGCAGGGATACGGTCGGTATCAAGGCCTATTGGGATACGACCAACAGCCAGCTGGACCTCAACTCGACAAGCTGGTCAGGCATCCCTGCCTACCAAAACTTCCAGCATGGAGACGACGACTATTATCTGGGCTATGCCAGTGGCGTCTACGGTCTCTTCTGGAGATACGACGACCCCTCTGGAAGCAATGCGCAGAGCAAGGCATCCTTCGTCTACCCTGACGACCAGATCACTGCGGCCGTCTTCGTGACCAGCGGAGCTGTTGCTGAGGGAGCAGACACAGGAGCCAACACCAAAAGGATCAGTGTGCCTATCCCTGTCAGCGCCTCAAAGCTGGCAAGCGAAGTGAGCGACATCACTGCACAGAACGCCATCGTCATCGGCGGTCCCTGTGCAAACCCTGCCGCTGCTGATCTGTTGGGCAACCCTGCAAACTGCGTCTCTGGCTTCACCGAGGGCAAGGCCATGATCAAGCTGTTCGAGCATGCCAACGGCAACGTCGCCATGCTTGTGGCTGGTTATAGCGCCATGGACACCAGGAGAGCCACCACGGTTGTCGCAGAGTTCGCCAAGTATTCCTCTGAGCTCGTCGGTGACGAGGTCGAGGTTTCAGGAACGACTCTGTCAGACATCAGTGTTGGTGCACCCACCGTCGTTGTCCAGGACGTCCCGGCAGACAACCCTCCGGCTGAGTAGACAGCCTGATTTTTTCTTTTTTCTTTTTTTTCTCTGTCTTTCTATCACTGCTCTGTTTATTCTCCTCTCTTTCTTTCTAGCTCTATCTCTGTCTCTTGAGAGAGCATAGACCCTGTATCTGTCATCAAACATTCCCTGAAAAGAAATCAAGCACTGAGAATCAGCTTTAGACCTTCGCAGTGAAGATATTGTGCTTGCTGCGGGTGATCCTGGCCCTGACCGTCCCTCGCAGCTTCCTGCATCCCGGAAGCGAGACCATCCTTCCTCTGGCCTTCCCCAGCATCTCACCTCTACGCCTGCCGGGCATGAGCAGCTCCACCTGGACCACTTCATCTTTCTTCATCGGTTTAGGGATCTTCCTGGTCTTGAGGAAGACGAAGGAATCATCGTCCATCATGGTGAGCTTGACCTCATGCTGCCGTTCCCACTGTCTCAATCGGGAGAAGAACCATTCGAAATCCTTGGGCTTCACCGGGTTCCTTCCGTGGGGGTATCTCAGGAAGTTCTGGATCCTGACCTTTGCTTCCCTCTTCGGGGTGCTGATGGATTTCGCGAATTCTATGATCTTCGGCATCTCTTCCTCGTTCACGCCAGGGAGCAGCGTAGGGGCTATTATGAGGTCGATACGGCTGAGAACATAGGCGGCGAGCGCTTTCACCCGTTCGACAGGATAGGGTGTCCCTGCCATCCTCTTCGCCATTTCAGGGTCAAGCGCGTTGAGCGAGAGGTTCATCCTGGTGAGCCCTGCATCAAGGATTTCATCAAGATATGACCTGTTGCCTGATAGCAGCACCCCGTTGGTGTCGATGGAGATGGTCTTCACCTCTTCGATGGCCTGCAGATCGCTGATGAGCTCAGGGAGCCTGGCGTAGAGCGACGGGTCTGCCTGGCCTCCGATATGCGCCTCTATCTGGTCGCATTCCTTGAGGGCCACAATCTTCTTGAACTCTTCGACAAGATACTCCTCTTCGATGATGTAGTTCTGTACCTTCGAGGAACGTCTTCCCTCGTCGACAGAACAGTAGATGCAGTTGAGGTTGCAGCCGGTCATCGGCTTTAATTCGATGATGTTCGTGTCCCTGTCCACCAGGCCGAAATAGTTCGTCCCCATGAGCGGTATGCCCGAGGCCTGGTGGATGTACCGCGCAGGGACGTTGTTCATGGCCAACCGGAGGTCAGGGATGTGCTTGGCGATGAGCTGCGAGAAACGTCGCTCTGCTTTCTCCTGCTTCATCCCCGGAAAGTTCAGGGTGTGGGCGTCTTCAACAGCATACGAGCCCATGGATTCAAGCTCATCCTCAGGGATGGTAAACGTATAAAGTTTATAGAGCATGACGTTCAGTCCTTTTTCTTCCTTGGTGAACGCCATGTCCTGGAAGCTGATCGTTGCCATTCTGCTGGCCAGCCAAGCAGGCTATAAATATATTGTCATCTGCTCTCCTGACCCTGCCGGTCGGGATCCCCTCCCTCGAATACTTTAAATATCTACAGGGATTCCATCGATAGCATGGCTGAAAACGAGATAGCGATAACTTTTGAAGTCCTCTTCGAGCTTCTCAGAAGAGAGAAGAACCGGGACGAGCTCCAGGAATTGAGTCCGACCATCTATATGGACCTGCAGCAGTATGTCAGCGAGAAGACCGCCCTGAAAGTACGTTTTGACCAGGCAGGGAATCATATGGATGCAGAGAAGGTCTCTATCCAGATAAACAATACCGAGAAGCTCTTCGCAGAACTCAATGACCGGCGGGAGAAGAAGATACTCACTCTGGCGCTCTATCAATCAAAGAGCAGGCACACAAAGATACAGACCAAGAACATGCTCCCTCCTGAAAAGGAGCTCTTCACAAAGGTGCTTGAACTTCTCATGGCCAGAAAGAAGGCCATCGCCACATCCCGGAAAGAGGACATCCCAGAACCCCAGGGCATAAAATCCTCCGGTTCTCAGAAAGTCGCCCATCCTGAAGAACAACAGCCACCATCGGAACTGCCGATATCTGCTGATACAGATGAACGTACAGGAGACGCAGGGAAAGAAGGGTCGGCAGGAGACGCCTTGGCAGCTGCGGCAGCCGCAGGAAAAGCGGCTGTGGTGACGACCGAAAGTGCAGAAGGTGCAGAGCGAAAGGATGCCAAAGAAGTCCCTGGCTCAGAGGGCCCTCTCTTGTCGTTGGAGCTGCTTATGGATGTTCCCGGGTTCATGGGTCCTGAGATGGACACCTATGGTCCCTATGCGCTTGGTCAGCAGGTCAGCCTTCCGCTACCCATAGCAGAACTTCTGCTGGCAAGGGGAAAGGCCAAAAGGGTGGAAAAGTCGAGGTCTGGACCACCATGAAACTCTTTTCATGACCTTTTTCTGAGGGGGAAAGCTTTATAAAGGAAACCTAATTCAGGGGTTTCCAGGACCATGAAAAAGCCAAAAATCATCATGCGATACAGCCCTTTCCTGAAGAAGCACACGCAGCATAAGGTCATCATCGTCAAGAAGAAACAGGCCTCTTCCCTCTCCTACGGTTCGAAGAAGAGAGCCAGGAAACGAGGACTGGCCCGCGGCGCGGGAAATCTGGGACGATATTCCAAGCCAGCTGTGACCAAATTCAAGCTCACGGGTGCAAAGACGACCAAGAAATTTGACATCGTCTATGAATGCATGGAGTCAAAGAAGCGACATACCCAGAAAAAAGGCAGAAGGGCGAAGCGGCTGGAACTGGTCTGATCCCTGCTATCCGACTGTCCTGAAGCTTGTTTGTCCTGACGTATCATTTCCGTCGCGATGTGTCGGTGTCGGAATTGCCTTTTATGGCCTTGTTCATTGTGCGTGTCTACGGTCAAGAGATATCATGAGAAATACCATCGAGAAGAGGTTGTTGCTATGACAAAATTCAAAGAGCCGAGCTCAAAATTCATCAAGATACGATGTCCCAAGTGCAAGAACGAACAGATTGTGTTCGGCAAGAGCGCATCGAAAATCCTTTGCCTTGTCTGCGGCAAGCATCTGGCTGATTCGACTGGAGGAAAGACCAAGATCAAGGCGAGGATTCTGGAGGTCCTCGAGTAAATGTTCTATCAGAAGACAGGATTTCCTGAAGAAGGTGAACTTGTCCTCTGTAAGGTGACCACTGTCCAATATAATTCTGTCTTCGTCCAACTGATGGAATATGACCGTCAACAGGGCATGATCCATATCTCTGAGATCTCTCCCGGACGC
Organism: Nanobdellati archaeon; assembly: GCA_013152815.1. Taxonomy (GTDB): domain Archaea; phylum Nanobdellota; class Nanobdellia; order Woesearchaeales; family JAADFO01; genus JAADFO01. The sequence goes on along the minus strand of JAADFO010000072.1, from coordinate 26,907 downwards.
ATAAGGAACATACATGACTATGTGAAAGAAGGGAAGGTCGTGGTCTGCAAGGTTCTGAGGATAAACAGGGAACGTCATCATATCGATCTTTCTCTCCGTCGGGTCTCGGATTATCAGCGACGGGAGAAGGTCAACGGCATCAAGCAGGAACAGATGGCCGAGAAGATACTCGAGTTCATCGGGAAGAAGTACAAGAAGGACGCAAAGGCCATCTACGACGAGGTCATGTTGTCCATCCAGGAAGAGTTCGATCAGCTCTATCCTTTCTTCGAAGAAGTTGTCGAGGATGAGTCTGCGTTCGACCTCCTCAAGATGGATGCGACCATCAAGAAGGACCTGCTCGATGTCATCAAACAGCGCATCAAACCTCCTGAAGTACGCATCGCCGGCACCGTCTCGCTCCAAAGCTTTGCCTATGACGGGGTCGAGGTCGTCAAAGAGACGCTGGAAGTGATCAAGAAAGCAGGGGGAGATGCCCTCTCCATCTTCTACGCAGGTGCCGGTCATTTCAATTTCGTCATCATCAGCCCCGACTACAAGATTGCCGAGTCTATCCTGGCAGCCATCAAGGAGAAGGCAGAATCCTTCATGGAAAAAAAAGAGGGCATCATCATCATCACCCGAAAAGAACGCTAGCTGCAGAGCCGGAAGGGGGGAGCTTCTTTCCAAAAACCCCTCTTATTTCCAGGAGCCTATCACAAAAGAAATCTTCCAAACGGTCATCACCATGGCACATCATATCCTCTACTGCGTCGCTGATCGTTCCTATACGCTCAGAGACACCTGTCCTGACGGTTCTGCTGCCCTGTCCCGGAAGCCTCCCAAATATTCTGTCGAGGACAAATACGCTTCCTATCGTCGGAAGGTGAAGCGACCGGTGCTGGAAGCACGGGGTCTGCTCTCCTGATGTGCCTTTCCCTCTTGGCCTTCCAGCGTCTTGAAAGAAAGGCAGGACAGAGACGAGAGCAATGTCCCGGTCCGGGCCTCTGTCTTCATCACGTGAAGGGCGTGAAGGACGTGGGGGACGTGAGAGCTGTGAACGGCATGAAGGGCATCAGGGGCATCAGGGGCATCAGGGGCATCAGGGGCATCAGGGGCATCAGGGGCATCAGGGACATGAAGGACAATAAAGGATGAGGAGAATCACATGACCTGGACCATCACCTGGGAAAACAAGCGTCTTCCTCGGATGAAGATGCCGGTCCTCATAGAAGGCTTGCCGGGCATCGGCAACGTCGGAAAGATTGTCGCTGATTTTCTGGCAGCAGAACTCAAGGCAAAGCCGCTCGCTTCTTTCTTCTCTCCCACACTTCCTCATTCTGTGTTCGTCACAGAGGACAATCTCATCAAGCTCCCCTCCATCGAGGCGGTCTGGATCCCATCTTCTGTTCTGAAGAACGGTCACGACCTCATACTCATCCTTGGCGACGTGCAACCGGTGGACGAGGTCGCTTCCTACGGGCTTACCGATGCCATCCTCGACCTCTGTGAAAAATGCGGTGTGGAGGAGATCATCACCCTGGGAGGTATCGGCCTTCCCATCGCTCCGAAGAAACCAAAAGTCTACTGCACGGGAAATGACCCTGTCCATGTGGCTTCCTTTGTCAAGGGAACGTCGCTGAAGACAGGCCTTTATGGGCTGGTCGGTCCGATCATCGGCATCACCGGCCTCTTGCTTGCACTCGCCACCAAGAGAGCGATAAAAGCGGTCGCTCTGCTGGGAGAGACAGCGGCGCATCCGATGTATCTCGGAATCAAAGCTTCCGGTGAGATGCTGAAGACTCTCAAGAAGAAATTCGGTCTTTCCCTTTCGCTTACGCAGATGGAAAAAGAGATCAGGGCGGTCGAACGCGAACTGATGAAACGGACCGATGACCTGCAGCAGATATCCAAGTCGACCGCGCTCAAGAGATTGAAAGGAAAATTATCGACAGATGTTGATTACATCGGTTGATTTCTTCGTCATATCTTTCCTGTCATCCTTCTTGTCATCGTTCAAGAAGATCTTTTTTTCTGCTTTTTTCTTTTGTTCCTCGTCATGAAATGTCTCATCAAAGGTTTCCTTAATAAAAATAGAAAAGTATTTAAATGAAGAAACTAATAATTGCACAAAGTTCTGTTTCAATGAACCAAAGAGGTGAAACGACATGGCTGTTAAGCGCAGGGTCGCGAAGAAGAAGGCCCCTAAGAAGCGATCGGTGAAGAAGAAGACTGTCAAGAAAAAAGCGAAGAAGAAGGTCGTGAAGAAGAAAGCGAAGAAGAAGGCTGTCAAGAAGAAGGCCAAGAAGAAGACGGTCAAGAAGAAAGCGAAGAAGAAGGCTGTCAAGAAGAAGGCCAAGAAGAAGACGGTCAAGAAGAAAGCGAAGAAGAAGGTCGTGAAGAAGAAGGCCAAGAAGAAAGCAAAACGAAGGCGCTGATTTCTTCATTCATTTTTTTCTCTTTTTTTTAACTGATTTTCCCGAGGTTATGCACCATGGATTCATCAATACAGGATATTTCTGCACGAGAGATTCTTGATTCACGTGGAAATCCCACCCTCTGTGCGAGTCTGAAGGCAGAAGGTGCCTGGTATCATGGCTTTGTTCCGAGCGGGGCCAGTACGGGTAAACATGAAGCGGTGGAGCTACGGGACAATGACCAGAGATATGGGGGAAAAGGGGTCAGGAAGGCTGTCTCCCATGTGAACGACATCATCGCAAAGAAGATCATAGGAATGGATCCCGCTGACCAGCAATCCATCGATGAGGCCTTGATCGCGCTTGATGGCACAGCCGACAAAAGCAGGCTTGGCGCGAACGCACTGTTGGGCGTGAGCCTTGCCGCTGCCAGAGCAGGAGCTGCTATCCTGGAAAAACCGCTCTATACCCATATCGCAAACCTGGCAGGCACCAAAAAAATGATTCTTCCTCATCCCTTCATGAACATCATCAACGGCGGTAAACATGCAGGTCAGGCCCATGATGCACAGGAACACCTGATCGTGCCGGTGAAAGGAAAGACATTCCATGAACTTCTTCAGACCGGCGCAGAGGTCTATCACACCCTCAAAGCCATGCTCAAGAAAAGATACGGTCCCTCTTCTATCCTGCTCGGCGACGAAGGCGGATTTGTCGCTCCGCTTAAGACCGTGGAAGAGCGTTTCGATCTCATCCTTGAGGCCATCGATGCATCCGGGCACGACGGAGAGGTCAAGCTCGCCCTGGACGCTGCAGCATCAGAGTTCTACAGGAAAGGAACCTATTCGCTTGGAGAGCACATCTTCGATGCAGATTCATTGGCCGACCATTATCTCGGACTTGCCGATGCCTATCCGCTGGTCTCCATAGAAGACGGATTCGACGAGGAAGACTGGGCTGCCTGGAAAGCCTTCATGCCCAAGGCAAGAGGGAAATTCCAGGTCATCGGCGACGATCTTCTCTGCACGAACCAGAGGCGCATCGCTCGGGCGATCGATGAGCATTCCTGTGATGTCCTGCTCCTGAAGGTCAACCAGATAGGTACGCTGACCGAAGCCATCAAAGCCTCGCAGCTCGCGATGTCCAAGAACTGGAAAGTCCAGGTCTCTCATCGTTCAGGAGAGACTGAGGACCCTTTCATCGCCGACCTTGTCGTAGGACTGGGGACCGGGCAGAGCAAATTCGGTGCTGTCGCCCGTAGTGAACGCACTGCCAAATACAACCGGCTCCTGGGCATCGAAGATGAGCTTGGAAAGAAGGCCTTTCTCAGCTCCTGGTAATCTGTCGGCAATTGCCTGGTGCCTGATGTATATTCTTGAGTACCATAAAGTTTATATATGTCAGATGCCAGAAATCATGACGGGGGAATGAAGATTAGTTTGTGATGACTGCAGATTTCAGTCTCTTCATGCTGGTCTTCTCATCATTCATCGTCATCAAAGCGATCATGTTGAGATTTACCCTGCCATGGATTGCATAGGTTTTGGATCACCTCTTTTCTTATGCCTTCCATGGTACGGGGTTTTATTTTTTTAACGGGGGGGAAAACATGAAACTTACGGCTAAACGAATCAAGGGATTAGTGGAACGTCTTATCGGTCCTGAGGCTGTTCCTGTCGTTGATATGATAAAGGACGACGAGAACGTCTCTGAGTTCTTGATATCAAAGAAACTCAAGCAGGACATACAGGTCATCAGGAACATCCTTTACCGGCTCCACAAGCATGATCTGGTATCCTACAAGCGCGTGAAGGACCGGAAAAAAGGATGGTATATCGGCTATTGGACTTTCAACAAGCGACATGCAAAAATTCTCTACCAGGATATGAACGCGACCGAGCTTGAACGTTACCAGCAGAGGCTCGAGGAGGAACTTGCCTATCTCAATAATTTCTATCTCTGCAAGAATATGTGTGTGCGGATGAATTTCGAGCGGGCGGCATCGGTGAATTTCACCTGTCCTGAATGCGGGACCGTGCTCGACAACCAGAACAATGAGCGGACTGTCGAGCAGCTGAAAATGAAGATCAAGGAGATCCAGGCAGTGCAGGGCTGAATGATCTCGCTGGTGGTCTTGTCTTGTCATGTCCATGACTTGGGCATATCATCACACTCATCATTAGGCATATCTTATCAGCATATCTTATCATTAAGCATATAAATATGGCCTTTTCCTGCAATGCCATGGAACTCTCTGCGCTCAAGGATAAGATTCCTGAAAAGGTCTATGCTGCCATCGAGGACGAGGTCCATACCCTGCGACCTGCCCAGGAGAAGGCCATCGATGCAGGGCTTCTCGAAGGAAAGAACCTGCTCGTCTGTACACCCACCGCGTCGGGAAAGACCCTGGTGGCAGAGTTGGCTGCCACAGGGATGATCCTCGAGCAAGGCAGAAAAGCTGTCTATATAGTCCCCCTGAAAGCATTGGCGATCGAGAAGAACAAAGATTTCAAGAGACGCTATGGAACCTTCATGAAGATCGCCCTTTCGATAGGCGACCTGGATTCTGCCGATCCCTATCTTGCCGACCGGGATCTGATCATCTGCACAGCAGAGAAGCTCGATTCGCTCATCCGTCATCACAGCCCCTGGCTGAAACAGATAGGCGTCATGGTCGTCGATGAGATCCACCTGCTCAACGATCCCGGAAGAGGTCCTACGCTGGAGATGCTCATCACCATGCTGCGTTCGGTCTGTCCGGGCATCCAGATAATAGGGCTTTCCGCGACCATAGGCAATCCTGAAGAGCTTGCTTCCTGGCTTGATGCCGTGCTGGTCGAGGATCGTTGGAGACCTGTGCAGCTCGACAAGGGCGTGTATCTTGACGGGACCCTGAGCTTTCCCTGATGCCTTCCTGGACGGTCTCTTTGGTCTCCTGAATATGATCAAGGAAGAACATTTATATACCCTGCCATACCCTGCGTTCCACGATCAGGGGATCCTCCACCTCTGATGAGGGCGGGTTCACGATGCGACTCTCAACAAGACTAGGAAAGCTGAGACTGGATAATCCTCTCATGCTTGCCTCGGGCATCTGGGGGGTCAGCAAGGAAAGCATCGGTCGTGTCCTCGCTGCCGGAGCAGGCGGCGCGGTCATCAAGTCCATCTCCAGAGAACCCCGTGAAGGTCATCCCAACCCTGCCGTCATCCAGCACGGTGACTACCTCATCAATGCCATCGGCTATGCCAACCAGGGCATGGAAGATGCTCGGATGGAGTTCTCAGAACTTAAGAAGCTGAAACGGCCGGTCATCGCATCTGCCATCGGTAAGACGCCTGAGGACTTTGCCCTGGTGGTCGGGCATCTCACCGAAGGGAACGACTTCTCTGCTGTCGAGTTGCCGCTTTCCTGTCCCCATACGCCCGGATACGGCACGCTTGCCGGTCAGACGACACCTGACAACACCTACAGGATAACTGCGGCGGTCCGCGACGTCACCAAGCTCCCCCTCTTCATCAAGCTCTCGCCGAACAGCGAAGGCATCGGAGAGGCTGCCAAGGCGGCCCAGGAAGCAGGTGCAGACGGCATCACCATGGGCAACTCTCTCGGTCCGGGCATGCGGATAAACATCGAGACAAGAAGGCCGGTCATGGGGTTCGGCCTGGGAGGCGTATCCGGTCCTGCCATCTTTCCGGTCCTGCTCCGCTGTGTCTCTGATGTCTATAAGGCGGTGGATATCCCTGTCATCGGCTGTGGCGGTGTCTCTTCTGGAAAGGATGCCATCGAGATGATGATGGCCGGAGCCCATGCTGTGCAGCTCGGCAGCGCCATCTATTATCATGGTCTGGAGGTCTTTGGAGATGCTCTGCAAGAGATGCGGCAGTGGATGGGACAGAACGGCTATTCTTCAGTAAAAAGACTGATAGGTGCTGTCCATGGATGACCCTGCATTGAGGGCACCTCACCATGACAGGCGCATGAGCATTCCTATCATGTTCCAGATAGACCGTGCGGTTCCAGAGGCGAAGGACGTGGTCACTCTTCATTTCAGAGGCCTGCTTCCCTACCGGCCTGGCCAGTTCTATATGGTCTGGCTGCCTGGCATCAACCAAAAACCCTATTCTCTCAGCCACCATGATGCTGAAGGCTTCGGGATCACCATAAAGCGCTTCGGAGCGTTCAGCAGGGCGCTCTCAAAGGCAAAAAAAGGTGATTGGGTGGGCTTTTCCGGTCCCTATGGCAACCATTTCACCATCACCAAGGGAGCGCTCTTCGTCGGAGGCGGCGTCGGCATGGCGTCCCTGTCGACAGCCATCGACCTGACAGCCGATGCCCGGATCATCATCGGCGCGGTGACAGCTGCCGGCCTTGTCTTCAGGAAGCGATATGCGTCGGCAACACTCGTGACCGATGACGGATCCGCAGGTGAGAAAGGCTTTGTCACACTCCCGTTGCAGCGTCTTCTGGATGGAACGAAGAAGCCCCCCCTCGTCCTGGCCTGTGGCCCTGAGCCGATGCTCGCCAGGGTCCTCGATATCTGCAGACAGGCCCATGTTCCCTGCGAACTTTCCTTGGAGCGCTACATGAGCTGCGGATTTGGCATCTGTGGAAAATGTGTTCTCGGCGACAGGATGGTATGCTACGACGGCCCGGTCTTCAGGGGTGAAGACCTCTACAAAAATGAGGATTTCGGTGTCTCTAAACGGGAAAAGACCGGGAAAAAAGTCTCCCTGACCAAATCAAAGCATTGAATGATTCTCTTCTTCTTTTCCCTGCTGTTGACAACGCTCTCTTGGAGATGGACAGCTGCATATGCTTCCTTTGCCCAGACCCCCTATTTCTATTTAAAAAGAACACCTGCCTGTTTCACTCACAAGTGGTGCTCCGATGGAAAACTATATATATAAGTTTTTACTATTGTAGGGTAACAAAATGATAAAGCATCTCATCAGGAACCGCCTCAGGAACGAGCTCAGACGGCTTCAGCACAAGACAGGACTCCTCAGCGCATCGGGCGACCTCTCCACCGGCTATGACAAGGCATGGGTGCGGGACAATGTCTATGAATCGTTGGGCCTGGAAGATGCCGAAGACCATGATGCTCTCCGGGCGGTCTATGGGGGGCTGTTCGACATCTTTCTGAAGCATGAAAGCCAGATCGACCGGGCTCTCCGGAGCGAACGGCTCCATGACGACGATTATATCCATCCACGATACTGTCCGGTGAGCCTGGAACAGGTGCCGGGTCCCTGGGCCAACAGGCAGCACGATTCTGTCGGTGTCTTCCTCTTCAAGGTTGGCGATCTCGAGGACAGGGGAATCCATGTCATACGTGGTGAGGATGACCGTCGTATACTTCAGAAGCTGGTCGATTATCTGGGAAAGATAGAATATTGGCACAATCCGGATTCAGGTATGTGGGAGCAGGAACTGGCGGTCCGTTCATCCTCTGTCGGCGCCTGCCTCGCAGGTCTGGGAAAGATATCTGCCTATGTGAATGTCGATCCCGGACTGCTCAGGCACGGCAAGGATGCCCTGGACAAGCTTCTCCCCTATGAGACCTCTGAGCGGAAGGTCGACCTCTCGTTGCTGAGCCTCATCTTCCCCTATGCCATCGTCGATGACCAGCAGAGGGACCTCATCATCAGAAACGTCGAGAACCATCTCGTACGAGAACGGGGCGTGGTACGATACCACGGCGACTGGTACTATTCCAACGGGTCAGAGGCAGAATGGACATTCGGATTTCCCTGGCTGGCGGTCATCTATCGGAACATGGGAAAGAAAGACCGTTATGCACACTACCTCCGGAGGACCATCGGTCTTCTGCACAGGGGTGCTGTCATGCCAGAACTTTACTATGCAGGGACCAGCAGGGCCAACGAAAACACTTCCTTCGGATGGAGTACGGCCCTCGCCATCTGTGCCCTCTCTTAGGCCGACGATCAAGAAACGACAAGGAGCTGATACCATGGAAACGATCATGGACGAGGATGACCACAACATCCTCAGCGCGATGCAGAAAAAGAAGAACAAGAAGAGCTTCAGCCAGCTCATCAACAAACGCAAGCTCTCTGGATTTGAGATGGATGACCTCTTCGCAGAGTGATCCTTATTACAGCCAAAAGACAGACAAGATACACAAGATACGCTCCGAGGCCAATATGCTATCTCTCCTGCTGAAACATCTTCTTCCCCGCCGTCCAGAGCGGTGGGTCTGGGTAGGTTACGGGGCGAACCCTTTCGATGACCGGGAACCCGAGGATGCTCTTGCTGCTCCACAGGTCGTCCATCGTCGATGACGATGCATACGCTGCTTCCTGAACCGTCCTCTGCCGGTTTCCTCTTCTTCTCATCGTCGGGAGTCCTTTTCGAACACATAGATGACCTTGGTCAGAGAACGGTGAAGCACATGGTCGAACACTCCGACAAGTTTCAGGTTGCAGGTTCTTGCCGTCGGACGGGGATCGTATGTCCGGGGAAATGAGACCACGATCCTTTTCCTCGTGATGGCGGCAAGCTTCCTGATGATCCGGGCATAGAATACGGCAGCATCTCCCCGAATAGACGTGTTCTTCCCGTAGGGAGGATCGGTGACCACATAGGAGACTGCCTGTCTGCTCAGGAAGACGTCTTTTTGGATTACCTTTCCCTGTATCCTGAACCCTGCAAGGTTCTTTTTCGTCCGATCGACCATCACCCGATCAATATCCTGGCCTGTCACCCTGATGCCCATGAGCCCAGCTTCGATGAGGATGCCTCCTGTCCCGCAGAGCGGATCGAGGATCATTCCTGACGTTCTCACTCCGGTGAGATTGACCATCGCCCTGGCAAGTTTGGGATGGAGCGAGACCGGTGCCCTTGCACGCCTGAGATGATTCCTCCGTCCTGCGAAGCGCTCTTCGTTCTTCCAGGTCTGGAGCCCGATGAAAAGTCGGTCCTTCTGGGTGATGCACCAGATGGTGTTCCTGGGATGAGCGAGATCGACTTTCTTCCCCCTGCAGCCGGCCGCAACTCTTTCTATCACCTTCCTGGCATCGAGCTTTCCTGATCCTGTCTTGCCGCTGTCTCCATCGAGAGAACGGAAACGCACGGCAAAACTGCCCTTTGGCATCGCTCTCGTAAAATCAGGCGGCCCTTTTTTCCAGAAGGAACCGGCACGTCCTTCCCAGAGGATTCTTAGGGCCATCCGGGAATAGGCAAGCCGTCGGATGGTCGGTGAGGCTCTCTTCACCGTTGACCACAGGCCGTGGGAGACCGCTTTTGGCATAAGGGCCTGTGTCTCTGCATGGGCCAGTCTAAGGTCTTCCTGACTGTGGAGAATGAGGATCATTTTTTCCTGGGAGCTGCAGAGAACTTCCGGTATCCGACCCAGATGAGAATACCCAGGACAATCCCCAGGATGAGGAACCTGCCGACATCCTCCAGCCGTCCCCAGTATCTGAGTGTCCCATAGATGATGGTCAGGATGCCTCCGCCCATCATGCCGATGGAGACCGGTTCAGCCTTGAGAAACATCCCTCCTGCGACGATGACGATGACGCCGATGATGAGAGAGGCTATGAAGATCATCCGGTTTCGCGCTTCAGAAGCATGGTCATATTCCTGCTCACATGCAGCATAGGCAGGGTTTTGCGCAAAACAGTCGGTCTTCTGGCAGGTGCCGGATGAGCAGTCCTGGTTGCACCAACACTCTCCCTCTGCCTGTGGCCTGGGGAGCGGCCCTTTTCGGTCTGCCTGCCAGCCAGGGCAATCGTCCACAGCGACTTGATAAGAGATGTCTTTGCAGAAAGCGTCTCTCTGAGGCTCGGGGATGAACGTATTGTACCCATAGACGATGAAGAAGACGAAGATGATGGCGATGGCCAGGGACAGGAGTTTCTCTTTGAGGTCCATGGACCATGATGCGTCCTGAAGATATAAAAACTTTTTGGGCAGGTGATGAGTTATTATGAGTTATTGTGTATATGGAAAATTATTTAAATGATGCTGGCTTCGTCATCCTATGCCCAAAGGGAGACCGACCTATTCAAAGATCCGTCAGAACATGGTGGAGCTTCTTTTTTTCATGGGGAAAGGATACGGGTATGAGATCTATAAGGCCTATCGTGAACTCTATCCTCCGGTCACCATGCGAAGCATCTACTACCATCTGAAGAAAGGGACCTCCATCGGCGAGTTCAAGGTCGAGGATGTGCAGATAGAGAAAGGAGAGTATTCCTGGGGTGAGATGGCCAAGAAGACCTACTATTGCCTGGGGAGCAAAGCGAAGCCAGGCATGGACAGGAGGATCAAGGACTATTTCGCGAAAAGGAAAACGTCATAAAGAGAAGCATTTTCTTAGGGCCTTGTATGCATGAAAATGATAGAACAATTTTCCTTCGGGCCTGTAGCTCAGTCCGGCTAGAGTGCTGCCTTCGCATGCGCAACGACGGGGTCATAGACATTCCGGCGTGCGCCGGGTGAGGCGGAAGCCCCGGGTTCGAATCCCGGCAGGTCCAGTTGCGACCGTTGGGTCGCATGATGGTCCTGACGAACCAGCAACTTGTTGCTGAGAACCGGCAGGTCCATCTTATTCTTTATAAGAATTCAGCATGTTCAGGATGATGACATTCTTCGCGTATTCTGGAGGATGCACAGGCATCTGGGAAAGGTCTTGCTCTCTGTGCTCTTCCTTCTGGTCGGCAATCCTCTCGAGCATCGACTCTTTCACTGCATCCATATCAGAGCCGATGATGATCAGATTATCCATGTGGGCCTGCTTCATCATCATGAGCAGTGCCTTTGAATCGGTGAGCACTGCGATGGGTACTCGTCCAGCTGGATAGTCATGCATTATATCCCTGTAGTCACGCATGATCTGAGAAAGCTGTCCATATCCATTGCCCCCCTTTGTTCCGCGAAGGTCATAGATGATGCCTGCCTGCGGGGTTCGCATGAGTTCGATAATCCTGTCATGGAACTCAGAGGACTCTGCAATGTCGCGGCCCATGAAAGAATCAGGAGGGACGATGTAGATGTTCTCGAGGGTGTCCAGGAACTCAATGGTTGTGTATTCGCCTTACGGTCATCATTGTTGTCTCTGTATCCTATCGCCACGATTATTAATGTTCTGCTGGTATATATATGTTTTGTATATGCGTGTATGCTCTCTGTCTTGCTGTGGGTGCCCTGTGTCTCTATCGATCTTATCTGATCTTTCTGAAGAATCCCATGAGGGCGAAGCCTTCTCTCCGGGTCAGCATGGCCTTTCCGATGACATGCTTCCATGCCTTCTTCTGGGTCTCTGCCTTCTCCTTCGGCTTGAAGTCCAACGCCCTGATGGCTGCATCGACGTGCCCGATGAGGATGTTCTTCTCTTTTCCAGACAGCATGCGTATGTGAGAGACCGAACTCTCTTTCTGGCTCTCCTTGAACAGTTCATAGAGTATGATGGCCACTGCATGGGAAAGATTGAAGACAGGATAGCCTTTGTGCCCGGGGATGCTCACCAGGAAATCACACATCCCTATCTCTTCATTGGTCAGGCCCGAGCTTTCCCTGCCGAAGAGGATGCCGATCTTCTTCCTCTGCATCGGCTTTCTGACTATCTTCTTCGCGAGCTGCGACGGGTCCAGCGGAGAACGGGGGATGTTATAGTCTGTCCCCATCTTCGCCGATGTGCTGATGAGATAATCATAGGCCCCCAGTTCCTCCTTCTTGATAACCTTTGCTGCCTTCAGGATGTCTTTGGCCCATTTTGCCCTGTTGATGGCTTCTTCTGCATCCCTGTCTGCTTTCGGATCCACCAGCACGAACCCGGCAATCCCGAAATTCTTGACTGCCCTTGCCACTGCACCGAGATTTCCCGGATGCTCTGGTTCCATCAGGATGACATCTATCATTGACGTGGGAATCTCTGGCTCAGATATAAACCTATCCGAAAAAAGAGTTGTAGAGCAGGAACAGCAATACAGCGAAGAAGAAATAGGATACGGCCTTCCAGACGAGGATGCCTCTCTTCTCTCCGAACAGGTCGGTGGAAGCGAGCTTGAGCATCCTCCCTCCATCCACAGGACCCATGGGAAGAAGGTTGAAGAGGCCTATGCCGAGGTTGAGCAGGAACATGAAGAAGATGAGGCTCGTCGTCCAGAGGAACGCATCAGCGAGGATTCCGTAGCGTTCTTTCACCGCAGGGGCGATGATCGAATGCGGACTCACCGAAAGGCCGAAATACGCCAGAGAAGCGTTCTTCGGCTTCTGGGTCAGGGTGATGGTGAGGTGCTCCTTGCCCTTGGTGCTGGTCTCGACCGCCAGGGTGTCGCCAGGATGCTTGTCACGGAGGATGGACGTGAAATTCTCCAGGGCATCCATGGGTACGCCATCGAGGGTGGTGATGACATCACCCACGCTCAGGCCGGCCGCCTCTGCAGGAAACATCTTTCCCCCTTCTCCTTTGGCCAGGATGACGACCTCCATGCCATCCACCTTGCTGATGTCCTGGGCAAGGGGGATCATGATGCCTATGAGCAGGAGGAAGAACAGGCCTCCCATGATGATATTTATGAAGGGTCCTGCCGAGAACATGGCCTGCTGATGCAGATGCCTCTTCTTGGCCATCTGCTTGTCGTCCGGTTCGACAAATGCTGCAGGGACCAACGGGACGATGATGCCGAGGAACGCAAGGCCAGAATTCTTGATCTTCATGCCGAATCTCCTGGCCACGACACCATGGGCAAATTCATGGACCGACGCGACCTGGAAGATGCTGATGATCCAGTAGATGAACGGAACGAAGAAGACTCCTTTCGCCTGGATGGGAAGGACGACACCGACGCCGGGGATGACCTCTTCGGTGATGAAGACCATGATGGCGTTGCGGACCAGCTCAACGGACATGAGGAGCATGCCGACGACACCGAACCCTATGCCTATGAGGCCGAACCACTTGACTGTCTGCTTATACCTCTTGGCCATGCGGTCCATGGCCTTGACTCCCCATTTGGCCCGATACATGACAAAATAAAGAAGAGGAAAAGCAATCTTCTCCATGTCGAGCTTCTTCCGTTCTTTATAAAGCACAATGCTGAGAATGATGATAAAAAGAATTCCTGCTACATTATTGACATCCATGGCCATAGGTGACAGTTCCCCTCTTTTGGTCTGACAGTATTGCCCAAACAGCTGCTCCTACACTCCTCCAGAAAAGGAAAAAGAAGCATTGACCTGTTCGTTCACTTCTTCCGCATGGGCTTGAAGGATTTTCCGTTGCATTTCCTGCAGGAGACCTTCTTCGCGAGCACTCTCATGTTCGTGGTGCGAATCTTGGACTTGCATTTCCTGCAGATAAAGATATTCCGAAGAATCCTGTTCTCAGCTTCTGGAAATTTTCCCATCGGTGTTCACTCAGCATGTCGCTCAATCGTTCTTGACCTGTTTCAGGACCCTGTCAGCCAGGATCTGCCAGTAGAGCACATTCTTTCCTTCAAAATCCTGGCCCTTGAGTTCGTCTGGGATGTCCAGCTCAAAGGTCTCATAGGTCTCGATATCCATGACACTCACCTTGTCCTGCGTTACCGAGAGCACCTGTGCGGTCTTCTTTCCGATCATGGGCACTTCGATATTGTCATGACCAGGCATGACGATGATGCGTTTCTTGCCGTCGATGAGTCCTACAGCCGAAAGCCGTACCTTGGCGTGGCCGTGCTTTCCTGGCCGTGACGTCTGGGTATCGGTGACTTTGCTCGCCACCCCATCAACGATGACATAGCTTCCTCTCTGCAACGATCCTACGCTGGTGAGCTTGGTTTCCATCGTATGTATACCTCTTCTGAGAGATTTCCTTCCTTTTAAAAAGGTTTCGTCAGCAAATGCCGCCCTGTCAAGGCCTGGTCTGAAAGGTCTCTTCCCTCTTATTTAAGCATATCCTCTATGGGCTTCTTCTTCTGGGAGGTCTTCTCCAATGCCTTGGCCTCTTTCTCAAGGTCTATGCCCAGCTCTTTCAGTGCAGTGATATGGACCTGCATGAGCTGTTCCACTACCTGGAGGATCTTCATCATCTCCTGCCTCTCCTTGATGAGGACGCTCAACGATCCCTTATGGAAACCTACCTGTTCATCCTGGTTCGCTTCCTTGTTCGTCATGTGATCACCGTCGTCTGTCGATTGGTCTGTCCGAATGGAATGGCCTTCTCATCGTCATTTCCGGGTCTTTGCCCTCCTTCTGAGAAGAATGTATGCATTAAACATCGCCTCTTTTTAAATATTCCCTTTGCAGATATCTTCCTGACAGGAGATTCTCCTCAGGCTATGTGCAGTTCGATGATGTCCTTGTCCTTGATGGCATGGCGGAGATTGACCATCTTCTGGCCGTCGAACTTGGCAGAAGGGCCCCATATCCTCGCGAACCTGAACCGGGTGACAAAGTCCCTGTGGAGCTTCTCACAGAGCGTGTGCAGCGTGGATCCCTTGAACATGATCAATGGCACTTCTGTATCGGCCGGCTTGTTGGGCTCCTTGAGGTATATCCTGATGAAATTCAGTCCCCTGAAGATCCTTGCTTTCATCTTCTCGGTGTTCGTCTTCATCGATGCAGATATGGCGAGGTCTGCCCCTGTCTCCTTCATCACCTTCTTCACCTGAGCAGGAGTCGCCATGTCGATCTTGTTGAGGACCACCATGCCAGGGATATACACCTTGTTGTCCTCGATGCAGTCGATGAGGTCTTCCGCATCGATGTCATCACGTATGAGCACATCTGCATTGTTTATCTTGAACTCGTGGAGTATGGCAGTGATGGTCTGCTTCGTTATCCTGGTCAGCTTCACCGTGGCACCTATCCTGATGCCTCCCCTGGCGGTCTTCCGTATCTTCACGAACGGTTTTCTCTTGTTTACCCGCAGGCCGGTGTCATGCACCTCTTTCTGCAGTATCCTCAGATGTCCGGGGCTGTTGATGTCGATGATGAAGACGACGAGGTTGGCATTGCGCATGACCGCGAGGACCTCTTTTCCCCTTCCTATCCCCAGGGCAGCTCCCTTGACAATGCCCGGGACATCCAGGATCTGTATCTTCGCATGCTCGTAGACCATGAGGCCCGGGATGACGGTCAGGGTGGTGAAGGCATAGGCTGCTATCTTCGAGCGCGCGTTGGTCAGGGCATTGAGCAGTGTCGACTTGCCGACGCTGGGATAGCCGACCAGGATGACGGTCCCGTCCCCGGTCTTGCGTACTGAGAAGCCTTCCCCTTTCTTCTTCGAAGAGCTTCTCTTGATCTGGGATTCCCGCAGTCTCGCTATCTTGGCCTTGATGAGGCCGACATGATGCTGGGTCCGCTTGTTATAGGGGGTCGTGGCCAGCTCTTTTTCCAGCTCTTTTATCTCTTCGATGTAATTGACCATGGTCTTGCCTAAGAAAACGTGTGGAAAAAGTGTATATAAGGATTGTCATTTTCCTGCTGCCAATAGCTTTTTATACCTGTCTTCCCCTTCCTCTCTGTCATGGCAGCGATCATCCAATGGATTGCCGATACCCTTCGGCCGGTCTTCTCCGACGTCCTCCTTGCACTTATCATCATCCTCATAGGATTCATCCTCGGGAAGCTGTTCGGCCGGTTCACGCAGCGTTTCCTCAGCGAGTTCTCGCTCTCCAAGCTCGTCGCCCAGTCCACCGGCTTCGACCTCAAGATAGAGGACTTCTTCGGCAAGTTCGTCTCCTACACCATCTATCTCATCGCCGTCCTCACTGCCCTGGACCAGATGGGGCTGAAGACCTACATCATCAACATCATCTCGGTGGCATTCCTGATCATCATCATCCTTTCCGTCTTCCTGTCGATAAAGGATTTCATCCCCAACATCATGGCAGGCTTTTTCCTTCTGCGGCGGCGACAGATAGAAATAGGCGACCGTATCCGTTTCCAGAACATCGAAGGAAAGGTCATCCGGGTGTCGCTTCTGGAGACCAAGGTGGAGACCCGGAACAGGGACCAGCTTTTCATCCCCAACGCGCTCCTGACCCAAAAAGAATTCATGAAACTTGGCAGCCCTTCCTCTGGCAGGAAAAAGGGGAAGCGTGGGACGCGTGTCCGATCCGGCAAGAAAGGGTCGTGAAAATCCTTCTGCTGCCTGCGCAACTTTCTCTCATCGCTCCAATCACTCTACTTTCTCAAGAACCGAGACGATATTCCACAGCTGTGTCCGTGTATAAGACTGGAGATTGGGATCATCGACGACATCGTCAAGGTCGTTCAACACCTTGTTGACCCTGACCTTGAGATCCTCTTCTGTCTTGAGGATGCTCAGGACCGCGTTCAGCTTGTTCTTCACGTTCTTCGGGACCGTGTTGTCCAGGGCGAGCTCTTCTATGAGTTCGATGACCCCTTCCACATTGACGGATTGCATTGTCTTCACTTCTCCACAGTCATTTCATTCATTTCATTTTTTTCATGGCCTTGAGAACATCTTCCTGCATCTGGTTGGCCTTTGCCTTGAGCTGCTGCTCCTGCTTCTCCAGCGTCTTGGTCCGTATCTCCAGGAGCTGTTTCCGATGGGTGAGCTCCACGGTGAGGTCAGATGCTTTGGTGTTCACCATGATATTGCCGATGATCTTGAACGCATGGTCCTTTCCCCTGAGTTCCTTCAGGGCAGACTCGACTTCGGCAATCTGACCCTGGAACTGCTGACGCTGCATGAGCAGGTTGGTGAGGTTCTGCTCGATCATCTGCAGCTGCTGGAGCTTCTTCTGCTGTTCAGGAGAATTCATCGATCACACCCTTTGCTGCCTCGTCGACCCTCATGAGGTTGATGATGCCGTTGATGGACGCCTGGAGCGCCACGGGATCATCGGCTTCAATCCTGATCCTGGTCTCTTTCTCATCGCCCTCGATGTGCACTGTCGAGCGGCTGTTCTGATACTTAGCATGTCCTGGTCCAAGCAGACCTTTCACTGCGGGATCACTCACGGACAGATCGAGGCGGTACTTCATCGTGCCTGGACTTTGGTGATGTCTTTCCTGGGCTTGAACAGGATCTTGGATCCGCAATAGGGACATCTGATACGTTTTCTCAGGAAAGAAAAATCGACGCTCTTGTTGCAGTTGAAACAGGTATAATTCATCGGATCTCATCACTCCTTTACTCTGCTTTGACCGTATAGGCCTTATTGGCGAATTTGGCTTTGCATTTGCTGCATTGCCATATCCCCGCCGCCAACCGTCTTACCCGGATGGCGTTGCAATAGGGGCATTTATAACTTTTCTTCTGGAGTATCTCGATATCTTTGAGTTTGTGACGCACCCGTCGCCCATAGCGGGAACCAAGGCGCTTTGCCGGTGATTTGGTCGTGTCTGCCATTTTTGTGCATCCGATAACATGGGGCTACCCGGACTTTCATGGAGTCCTGGTGTGAACGTCCAATTTGAACCGGGGTCATCCGGCCCCAAACCGGAAAGGATAGCCAAACTACCCCATAGCCCCAAGATTGTGCTTAGGAACTTTGGCCCCTTTATAAATGTTTTGCATGGTCTCTCTCGCACATCTCCGAGGGAACTTTTAAAAATCGACGGCTCTTCATCCTCAAGATGCAGACAGATGAACTCAGGATCAATGATGCGCTCCGGGCAAAGGAGACCCTGATCTTTTCAGCGAACTGCTCCATCGCCTACAACGGAAGAGCGCAGAGCTATCTCGGATTCGGGGACCGGCTCATCATGATCAAGCAGGACGGGACCCTGCTTGTGCATACACCTTTCGGGGCAAGCCCGGTCAACTACATGAAAGGCGGCGCGACCCATCGCCTCAAGAATGTGGGCGGGCATCTGGTGATCACGAGCAGATCATCTGCCCAGAAAGAATTCATGGAGATCACTATCCGAAGGATCCATTTCATCGAGTCGCTGACCCTGCTGGACCAGGAGAAGCTGCTTCTTGCCGGGACCGAGAAGGACATGTCTGACATGATCTTCGAGAACCCTTCGCTCATCTCTCCGGGCTTTCGCCCTCTCAGCAGGGAGGAGCATACCAAATTCGGTTTCATCGACGTCTTCGGCTACGACAGGGACGGCGATCTGGTGGTCGTCGAGTGCAAGCGTGACAAGGCTGACTTCGCTGCTGTCTCCCAGCTCGAACGTTATGTCCATCGTATCAAGAAGGCGAAGGGGCTCTCCAAGGTCCAGGGCGTCATCGCAGCCCCGACCATCTCTGCGAACGCAGAGACCATGCTCCGTGAGAAAGGGTATGCTTTCAAGCGCGTCGAACCTCCCCGGTTCCTGGAGCAATATGGAAAATCCCAATCGCGGCTGGGTGATTTTTGATGGCCTTGCTCATACGCCCAGGAGAAGAAGCTGATATCCGGGCATGTTTCAAAGCATCCAGGGATGTCCCTTCTTTCACGTCCTATCATGGTCTGGACGATGGGGGCGGGTATCGGTACATCAAAGGGTATAAAGAAAAGGGAGTCTTCCTCATCGCCAAGAAAGAAGGGACATGGGTAGGCTATGCGCTGGCCGAGATAACTGCCGGCAACATCTTCTATATCGACATACTCTACGTCAAGGATGTACATCAGAGGAAGGGCATCGGCAGAAAGCTCATGGCAGCGCTGAAAGAGCGGGCAAAAGAGGCAGGAGCAGATAGCATCGCCCTCTTTGCCGCGACCGACAATCCAGGAGCAATGGCCTTCTATGAATCTCTTGGTCTTGTCAAGAAGAAATCATACTTTGAATTCATCGATCCGCTCTAGACCTGTTCAGACTGAAGATCTGAAGACAAAGAACCTCACCAGCGGGGGATCCTGTCGAGACGCTTTAGCCTCAGGTCGTCTTGGGTATTCTCTTTTCCCTTCTCATCTTTCTCTTCTGACGTGCCCTGCTCCTCTCCAGTCTGCGTTGTTGCTTCCGGCTCCTGCTTCGTGGAGGTCGTTCCCTGATCTTCTTCCGCGACCTCCTCCCGGAGCCTCATCTCGACCACCGAAAGCTCTTCCTGGGAAAGCTGTTTCCCTTTCCAGCTGAAATCAAGACCGTCATCCTCCTGCCGCGGGATGACATTGATGCTCAGATGGGGCACGGTCTGCCCTGCAGGTATGCCGTTGGAGATGAGGATGTCGGTGCCGGTGCATCGCAGCTCTTCGAACATGGCCATGGACACCCTGTTCGCGATTGTGAGCATCTTCGCCAGGACCTCATCCGGCGTCAGTTCGAGAATGGGGTGCGGTTCTCTGGGGACTACGATGACGTGGCCAGGAACCACTGGTTTCGGGTCGAGCATGGCGACGACGAGGTCATCCTCATGGACCTTCAGGTAGTCCTGGTCGTCGATGAGCTCGGTGAAGGGTGTCGTCTTCATCCTAATCCCAGCACCTTCGCTATATTGTCCAGATCAAGGGAGCCGCCTTCTTTCTCTGTCCCTTCTTTCTTCGTCTCCTCTTTCTTCAGCCTCTCATCGGGATTCTTTTCATCGTCCTTGTGCTGCTGTCCCTTCTCCTCTTTCTGCTCCTCCTGCCCTTTCTGCTCGTCTCCCTCCTGCTCTTCCGGCACCTTCTGTTTCTCCTGCGTCTCTTCCTCCTGTCCCTCTTTCTCTTTGTCCGTGCCGCTCCTCTGATCCTTCAACAGTCGCTGGCGCAGCTTCCTCGCCAGATCATCATGATCATCATCCAGTCTCTTCCTTTTCAGGTCAAAGCTTGTGATGCCGTCGCCATCGGTCCTCGGGATGAGATGGATAAGGACGTGAGGGGCCTTCTGGCCTGCCGATACGCCGTTGGCGATGAAGACATTCGTCCCCTGCGTCTTGAGCGCCCGGAGACTGGCCGCCGAGAGGTTCTTGGCGACATTGATCAGATGGCCCTGGACCTTCTCAGGCACCTGGGGAAGGATGGCATAATGCTCTTTCGGGAAGATGAGGACATGACCGGGGTTGCAGGGGTTGATGTCGAGGACGGCGAGACAGATATCATCCTCATGGATCCTCTTGGACTGGACCTTCCCTGCTGCGATATGACAGAAGACGCAGTTCGCTTTCTGGAGCTCCTGGAGCTGCTCGGGTGTCATCTGTCTCAGCTGCTCTTCGGTGAGTTCCATGAGCACCCAATAATTGAGAGAATATTTAAAACATTCCCTCTCCTTCATCATCGCCATGAACTTTCAGGAACAGGTGTGGCAGGCATGCAGCTCCATCCCCCGGGGGAAAGTGTCCACCTACCAGGAGATCGCCCGGTTTCTTGGCGGCCATGCCTATCGTGCCGTGGGTCAGGCACTTCGTCATAATCCTCATGCTCCTGCCGTGCCCTGTCATCGTGTGGTGCGCAGCGACGGATCGCTGGGAGGCTATCAGGGGATGCCTGAGAATCCTCAGAAGGGACGATTTTTGCGGAGCGAGGGCATCTGCATAACAGATGGAAAGATACAGGATTTCAAGAACAAGGTCTACCGCTTTCCTCCTGCTTTGCGATAGTCTTTCTCTTTCTTTAATATTTCTTCAGTCTTTCTTCTTCTTTTTGGTCTTCTTGATCTCCTTCTCCAGATCAAGCTCCTCAAGAAGCTCTTTGTAGCGGTTCCTGATGGTGACTTCGGTGACACCGGCGACGTCGGCGACTTCCCGCTGGGTGCGTTTCTCGCCATGGATGAGTGCCGAGACATACAAAGAGGCCGCAGCGATCCCCGTGGGGCCTCTTCCTGACGTCAATTCAGCCTTCTGGGCCTGCTCGAGGATCTCGATGGCCCTGCTCTGGGTCTTGGCTGCCAGTTTCAAGGCCGAGCAGAACCTTGCGATGTAGTCTGCAGGATTGCTCGGAAGGATGGTGATCCCCAGTTCTCTGGTCACGAAGCGATAGGTCCTGCCGATCTCCTTCTTCTCGATGCCTGACGCCTCAGAAAGCTCGTCAAGAGTCCGGGGGACATCGTGGCGTCTGCAGGCAGCGTAGAGGGCACCTGCGACGACCGATTCCATGGATCGTCCGCGTACGAGGCCTTTCTGCACAGCAAGGGTGTAGATCCTCGCCGATTCCTCTTCGACAGATTTGGGAAGCTTGAGGTATGAAGAGACCCGCTTGAGCTCTGCCAAGGCAAGCTTGAGGTTCCGTTCGATGGCTGTAGAGATGCGGTACTGCCATTTCCGCAGCCTGAAGAACTTGTTGCGGTCCTTGGAACCGAGCTGGTAGATGTCAGCCTTACGTCCTATCTCTGTTCCCAGTCCCTGGTCATATTGGGTATAGGTCATGGGAGCGCCGGTCCTGCGACGCTGGGCTGCCTGGTTCGAGTCGAAGGCACGCCATTCCTGGTCGAAGTCGACCATCTTGTCCTCGACGACCAGTCCGCAATCTCTGCAGACGATCTCCCCTTTCTCCTTGTTCCAAAAAAGATTGATAGATCCGCACTCTGGACATTTCTTGATGAGATTGGTCATGCCACATCACACTCCGTAGGTACCATAAGGTACTTCTATGATCATCATCCATCACTCCCCATCTTTTATCACACGACGTTGACAACGTCGATAGATTTAAAAAGAGATACAGAAGTCATATTTATTGCTTTCCTTTTTTTCAGTAAGTTATTTAAAAGAAAGGCACTCATGCTTGTTTTAAGCCTTGCGAAAGAATTTATAAATGAGATGGTGTTCATGCGGGCCATAGACCTGCCGTAGTCGCATAACTCGGTATTGCGCTGGCCTTGAGCGGCAAGCAAGCTGATTGCTGAGGTCTTTCAGCCTCTTACCCAAAACAGCCAGTTTCCTTCGGGATATCCCGGTTCAAATCCGGGCTACGGCGTTCACTTACAATGAGGTCGGCCCGAATTTGAACATGCTCAGAAATCGTCCTGATTTCTGGCACCTCATTCGTTCCAACTCATGAGGAATCCGGGCTACGGCGTTCACTTACAATGAGGTCAGCCCGAATTTGAACATGCTCAGAAATCGTCCTGATTCCTGGATGCCTTTCTGCTTCGCTTCAGGGAACCTTCCTACGTCCGTTATTGCAGTGCCAACCACCAGTGCATCCATCAAGGCACCATCGACATCATAGCTTGATTACCCTCATATTTTATATACAGACATCGATTAGCTTCAGCGTATGGCTAAGGCAACGAAGAGCAAGACAGGCAGAGAAGTCAAGAAGGTCGATCTTCATGATGGCTATGGAAACGGAAGGAAGAAGGTCATCAGCTATTATTATCCCCGAGGTCGTGACTATGTCATCTGGTCTGATGGACGGTCACTGAACAAGAAATCAGAATCCTTTGCCCTCGACCGATGGCTCGTCGAGTTTGCAGGACTCCTTGAGCTGAACCTGGCTCATCGTGATTATCATCCCCTCCTGCGGATGGGAGGCCGCACTGCCTACAACCGGATAGAGGATATCACCGATCCGATCTATGATGTGGATATCTATGGCGACACGAAGACCGCAGCGAAGTTCAGGAAACTGATCTCTTTCGAGGAAGGAGAGAAAAAAAGCGGCATCATCACCTTCCAGACAGGATATGATACGCCTTCTGTTGGGTATCCTATCCTGCGTCTGACCCCTCACCGTTTCAGGATGGCCATCAAGGATATCCTCCCTGAGGATGCATCAACCCTTCG
Organism: Nanobdellati archaeon; assembly: GCA_013152815.1. GTDB lineage: Archaea > Nanobdellota > Nanobdellia > Woesearchaeales > JAADFO01 > JAADFO01. The sequence continues at coordinate 3,959 of JAADFO010000072.1, read as the reverse complement.
TTATGACAGCCTGGACATTATCCTTAAGAACGACCTCAACCATCACTGACCCATCATGGCCCATCACGTCCTGAGCCGGAACTGAGCCTTGAAATGTCGTAGGGTCTTGTCCCTGCCATAGGTGACGACAACTCCCGGTATCTTCTCCCTTCTTCGGTACAGGGAAATGATGGCATCGGCACAGGCAGCAAGATCCTGGTCCTCATAGACCAGCCGTGGTATGGCTGCCCTGACATAGTTCACCTCTGGGAATTCCTGCTTTCCATCCTTCTCGCGGCCGAAGGCGAAGTCTCCCAGTTCACAGAGCCGGTGCCCGTAGCTGCCCAGCAGCAGAGCTGTGAAAGCAATCCCGGGATAGTCTTCCCTCGCCAGTCCTGTGCCCTCAAAGAAGCGGTTCATGTCAAGGTAGACAGCATGGCCGCCGAAAGGGGTGAGGACCGGAACTCCTGCTCGCTGCAATCTCTCGCCGAACCTGGCTACCTGTCCGACACGGTGGGCGAGATACCCCTCATCGGTTATGGTGGCTATCCCCCTCGCCAGGGCCTTGAGGTCACGGCCGGTGAGCCCTCCATAGGTAGGATGGCCTTCGGTAAGGATCTGATGGTCGGTGATCTGTTCGAGAAGCTCTGGATATCTTTTCATGAACAGCCCTCCCGGCCTGAGGACGATGGAACCGCCCATGTTGGAGAGACCGTCCTTCTTCCAGGAGACGGTGAATCCGTCCACATGGGAGAACATCTCCCTGACGATGGCAGGGATGCTCTTCTTGGCATAGCCTCTTTCCCGTTGCTTGATGAAATAGGCGTTCTCGGCGAACCGGCAGGCATCGAAGAAGAGCGGGATATCGTTCCGGTGGGAGATACGGCTGACCTGTCTGATGTTGGCCATGGATACCGGCTGGCCGCCTCCTGTGTTGTTGGTGATGGTCAGGAAGACGAGAGGGATCTGCTTCTTCTGCTTCTTCTCGGAGAGCAGGGTCCTGAGCCGTCCCACGTCCATATCTCCCTTGAAAGGATGGTCTCTGCGCTGCTTCAATTCCTTGGAGAAAAGGTTCACTGCTGTGATCGCATTGGCCTCGATGTTCGCTCCGGTCGTATCGAAATGCCCGTTGCTTGGGATGATGAGGTTGTTCCCTGTCTTTCCGATGATGGTGAAGAGCGCATGCTCTGCAGCCCTGCCCTGATGGAAGATGAAGAGGTTCGGCCTGCGCGGATCCTTCTGTCTCCATGCTTCTCCGAAAGTGCGGACCAGCTGCTCCCTGAGGAGGAAATACCCTTCGTTGCTGCCGTAGCTCTCATCTCCCTCTATGAGTTCTGCCCACTGTGCTGTGGTCATGGCGCCGGTGCCAGAATCAGAAAGGAGGTCGCAGCCATCCACACGTGCTGCAGGATACAGGAAGACATTGAGCCCGGCCTGTCTCAGGGCTTTCACCCTGACCCTGGTGGGAACACTCTTCCTCATCCTGACGATGGCGTTCCGGTAGGGCCTCCTGTTCCCTGTCTCCTCCTGAAAACGGCGAAAGATTTCCCTCTCTCTTCTCATGTCTGTTCTCCTCTTTTCCTTCCCGAAGCCTTTCCCTCTCATCGACGACGGGAAACAGTCTTATATGCTTTGTTGGCCTCAGATATGGCTACACCAGGCTACACCATGAGCGGCTATTATGGAATCCTCTGCTTTTTTGCCGAATGCATGATCGTCTGCGCCATCAATGTCAGCATTTCCGACTGAAAGGAGGACAATGATGGCTGGCCAGACGTAATCGACGGGGTTCGTATGCAACGTATACATGCAACGTATACGGTTCCCTTTGGTGCCAGCAACTTGTTGCTGAGCATCGTCGATGGAGTAGGTCATGTATTTGGCATGTTCTTGCAGGATTTCATATTGGCCCCATGAGCAAAATCTTTATTAAGCGGCTTTCCCATAAATATACTCGTACGCTCGTCAGAGGAGCATGCTGATATGCCAAGAGCTTTGACCAGAACCCAGATGCCATGGCCTGCTGTATGGATAGGATGCAGAAAGAAGGTGCAGAAACAGCTTCGCCGGATCGACAGGCTTCTCGACCTGCCGGACTTCAGGATAAGGCATTTCCTCTATTGCGGCTCTTCCGTCTTCCGGCGTGCTGGATGGAATCCATCGACGTCGACTGAGGTCTTCTCCGGGCCTGTCTCTCATTCCCATTCGATGGTGCCCGGCGGCTTGTTGGTGATGTCCAGAAAGACCGCGTCTATGCCCTGGATGCCGAGAAGCGCGTCGGCCATCTCCCTGAGGACAGGCTCATCGATCCTGCCGAACCTCGCGGTCATGGCCTCTGTACTCGTCACCGGCCTCAGGATGATGCTCTCTCCTTCTGCTCCAAAGGGGACGGCTATCACCGGAAACTGCCATATGCTGTCGTAGAGCCCATGTTCCCGGAGCAGTCCCATGACCCTGTCGTCGGCCTCCCTCAGCAGGTCGAGGCGTTCCCTGGTCAGATATGCGACCTTGCCCGACATGGCTGGAGGTCTCCTGCCGCCCAGCCAGAGCAGGACGCGGTTGACCGTCTTGAGGCGGTTGGTGATGGTCCTGCTCAGGTCGTCCAGGGCATCATAGTCAAGGTCATGCTCTATGGATACAGGATGCCGGTAGGTGCGCGAATCCCCCTGCACGCCGACGCTTTTCAGGGGAAGGACATCCATGGGGATTTGCAGCTCTTCTGCCAGGTCGGCGACGATGCCTTTCTCTTCCCTGTCTATGCTGACCGGTTCCTTCATGCAGAGACATCGGACTCCGAGGCCGGGTCCGGGGAACGGGTGGCGCCAGACGATCTCCCTGGGAAGCCCGAGCTCTTTACCAAGCTCCCGTACCTCATCCTTGTAGATGCCTTTGAGCGGTTCGATGACCTGTCCCCTGTCGATCATCTTCTGGACGAGGGGGATGCGATTGTGATGGGTCTTGATGAGGTCTGCATTCTTCGTTCCTTTAGTTTCGATGGTGTCCGGATAGATGGTTCCTTGGGCCAAGAGCCATCCTTTCTCCTCAAATCCCATCTCCACGAAGACCTTCTGCTGGACCTCGATGAACGTCTCTCCGATGATCTTCCTCTTCTCCTCAGGTTCATGGGCCCCTTCAAGATGCGCAAGGAAGAGGTCAGATGCATCATATACCTGAAGATTCCTGAAACCGAGCCTGTCGAGAGACTCTTTGACGTTCTTCCCTTCCTCTTTCCTGAGAAGTCCGTTGTCGATGAAGAGTCCGACCACCCGGTCTCGTCCCAACACCTTCTCGAGCAGTGCGAAGCAGACCGTGGAATCGACCCCTCCTGACACCAGCAGGAAGACCTTCTTTTCGCCGACAGTCTCTTCTATCTCTCTGCGGATGATCTTCCTGTAGCTGCCTACTGAGAAGTCTCGCTTCGCTCCTGTTATCCTGATGAAGTTGTCCAGCATCTGCATGCCATGGGGCGTATGGGTCACCTCAGGATGGAACTGGAACCCATAGTACTTCCTTAGGGGATCTGCGATGGCAGCGATGGGGCAGTCTTCGGTGCTGCCGATGATATCGAAACCCTCCGGAAGGGTCTTCACCTCATCTCCATGGCTCATCCACACCTGTTCTTGTCTGTCCAGCCCGGAGAAGATCCCTTCCTCCTTGATCACCTTCAGTTCGGCAAGGCCGTATTCCTTGACCTTCCCTGCAGCCACTTCCCCCCGGAAATGCCTTGCCATGAGATGGTGGCCGTAGCAGAGACCCAGGACAGGGACCGGTTCCTTGAAGAGCCCGGGGTGCGGCTGCGGAGCATCCTTCTCATAGACCGAGGAGGGACCTCCCGAAAGGATGATGCCCTTCACCCCGTCGATTCTCTCCACGTCGGTGTCGCTGGGATGGATCTCTGAATAGACGCCCAGCTGGCGTATCCTGCGTGCGAGGAGATGGGCATACTGGCCGCCCATGTCCAGGATGATGATCTTTTCCAT
>JAADFO010000071.1 GCA_013152815.1 Nanobdellati archaeon | reverse complement strand
CCGCAGCTGCATCGTCTGCGTTCAAATCCTTCTTTCTTGAGGACAGAGACCGCGTAGAACTTCTCAGGGTCTTTGCTGGCCTCCTTCTTGAACTGTCGCTTGCGTTCCTTGTCGCTCAACATGGATGATGAGGTTTGCAGGCGTGTTTATAAAATTAATCCAATATCCGAAGCTTCCCCCTCTCCTCGATGAGTTCCCCTTTCTGTATGAGCTCATTGACCGTGTCCTCGTCGAACATCTCCAGGATGGTTACGGTGTTGATGGGTCCTTCCTTCCTGACGAGATCGATGACCTTCTGATAACGTTCATGGCCGAACTCCTCATCATAGTCGATGGCAGCTTCCAGGTGCTTGCAGAGGAGACCTCTCTTCTGGTATCTGAAGCGGAAGGCAGGACAGTCGCAGGTCCTCTGGGCGACGTCAACCGTGTAGAATCTCCCTTTCTTGGAGGCAGATTCTACTTTGTAGATGTTCCCTTCCCGGTGGATGTTCATCTGCCTTCATGAAGGAACGCTGTATTTATGGTTTTTGCGTCATCGGGCTACATCGATTGCCTGATCAGGACAGGACCGTCTAATCAGGACAGGAAAGACCGTATTCTGGCCATGGTTCTGACATGCATCAGAATCATGAGGGTTTCATGATGGTCGTCGCTTTCACAATATATTTATATCTGTGTTCACGCCGGCAGGTGCATGGCGACCCGGCAGCAGATTGAAGAGGCCCTCAAGACCGTCGAGGATCCTGAGATCCACATCGACATCTTCACCCTTGGTCTTATCTATGACATCAGGATAGAAAAGAAGAAGGTGCAGGTGCTGATGACCTTCACCTTCCCCGGCTGTCCCTATGGGCCCTTGCTCGTCGACGAGGTGAAGGAGGCGATAGAGAGACTTGACGATGTCGACGAGGCAGAGGTGGAGATAACCTTCACGCCTCCCTGGGAACCCTCAGAGGAGTTGCGCGCGACCATGGGCATGGGTCTGTAGAGATTCTGTAAGGTTCTGTGGCTTTTTCTTTCCTGCTGTGTGCTGCTAGTTCAGGCGGAAGTAGGAGAAGTCCATGGTCTTGGGGGCGGTATTGCCGTCTGGCTTGATGCCGATTTTCATCAGCATGTAGGGTCTGTCGCTATATTGCATCCTTGTGAGGGCGTCGACAAAGAACTTGAAATTGTAGGCAAAGCGTTCCTTTGGAAGTCTTGCTAGCTCATCCAGTGATTCTATCATGATCTTTCCGGCGTCTGCCCCTTCTGTTCCGGTCCGGGCATAGAGTGTTGTCGCCTTCTCCCAGATGGCTGCATGGTTGCTGTGCTCTTTCGGGTTGATCCGGAGAAGATAGATTGTCGTAGTCCCTTCCCTGTCGGTTCCCTCAATATGATGGGTGTATCTGCCGATGTTCTCTGGTTCAAGAGCAAGGAGCGCATCCACCGAATCCTCTGGAGCGAGCTCTTCATGGAGGCCGCGTTCCATGGTCTCTTTATAGGCTTCCCCTTCCTGGACAGTCTCAGCAACCGCATAGAGGCCTGGCCTGTCGTCCATCACCATCTCGCCGGTCTCTTCGTTGAGGATGATGGTCAAGACACCCTGGTCTATATCCTTCGGGTGGCCTTCTGCCTCTTCCAGAGTTCCCTCTATGCCTTCTGCACTTTCTCCGGAGGGAGCTTCTTCTCCACCTGATTCGCTCATGGGGCTGTTTGAGAAAGAGAGGTATATAAATGTTACTATTTTTTAGTGGTTAGAGACAGTCATCCAATTATTCTTTTTGGCTGATTCCAGAATCTTCTATTCCTTCTTGGTTCAGAGGTCTCTTGAGTTTGGCGCCCATCCTGTGGGCGATATGCAGGGGTTCCGGCATCTTCTGTCCGATACAGAACCTTTCGGTAACTTCTCTGGCAGAATCGAGACTGATGAGGTGTCCTGGTGAGATGTAGATGGGTTTCGCATGCTCTCTTGTCATAAGAGAGAATCCTACCAGCTTGTCATCAATATAAAGTGCTTCCTGCTCTTCTTTTCCGAGGACGAGCTTTTTTGCGACTCCGATGGTGGGGACATCGAGCAGCAGGCCAACGTGACTTGCCAGTCCTATGCCTCTGGGGTGGAGGATGCCGTTCCCCTTGACGAACAGCAGGTCCGGCCGTCTCCTGAGCTTCGAGAACGCTTCCACCATGATGGGGCTCTCCCGATACGCAAGGAGTCCTGGGATATACTTGAACTTCGGCTTCTGCACCACATGGGCTGCGTCCACTATCTTCAGGCTCTCTGCGTCCAGCACGACAATGACGGACAGGATGCTGTCGCCGACCATGATCTGGTCTGCTCCTGCTATGAGATTGATCTCTGAGAACCCGTCCTCAAGGGAGATCTTCTTCGCCAGCTTGAGCTGTTCCTCCTTGAGTTTGATGATGTCCATGGACGTTCCTCTTTTCATGCTGTGGACTTATTGAGAATCGCCTAACATTTTTAATATTTTTGTTATTATGTAGTGATTAAAACAGAATGACTTATAAAGGGATGGGGCTGACCTCTCCAGGTCCAGAACCGGCACGCGAAGATAAAGTGATGTGATGACTTCGCCGAAAAAGAAAGGTCATGTGTTTTTCTTTGTTTCTTCTTCATTCCCCGGCGAGTCCGAGGTTCTCCATGACCAATTTGACAGAGAAGGGTTTCAGGTCTTCGTACTCCTGGCCCATGCCGATGAAGGCGATGGGTTTCTTGGTGACATAGGAGACCGAGACGAAGGCACCCCCTTTTTCGTCCACGTCCGCCTTGGTGAGGATGATGGCGTCGATGCCGACGATCTCGTTGAACTTGACGGCCTGCTCGACACAGTCATTCCCTGTTATGGCCTCGCCGACGAAGATCTTGAGGTCTGGTTTCGCCACCCTGACGATCTTCTTGAGCTCGTCCTGGAGGTTCACGTTGCTGTGCATCCTTCCTGCCGTGTCGATGAGGACGAAGTCCGCGCCCTTCGCCTCTGCGTGCCTGACCGCGTCGAAGGCGACCGCCGCGGCGTCTGCCCCGTAGTCATGCTTGATGAGCTTGACGCCCAGCCGGTCTGCATGCAGCTGCAGCTGATCGATGGCCGCTGCCCGGAAGGTGTCTGCAGCAGCCAGGACAACGGACTTGCCTGCTGCCAGGAGCAGGTGTGCGATCTTCGCGATGGAGGTGGTCTTTCCGCTGCCGTTGATGCCGAGGAAGCAGATGACATAGGGCTTCTTTCCTTCTGCTCTCTTCAGCAGGTCGAAGCCTTCTTCTGCGAACAATGAGCGGATGGACTCTACCAAAGAATCGATGATGATGTTCTCGATCTTCCCTCTCGGAAGCGGTATGCCGACGATCTTCTCCTTGAGGTCCTCCTTGATCTTCTCGATGACCTCCAGGGCGACATTGTTCTCCATGAGCGCGATCTCCAGCTCATAGAACAGGTCCTGGAATTTCGATGCAGAGAGGGTCTTCTTGGTGATCTTCTCTGTGATGAATGAGAATACGCCTTTCTTGCGTTCCTGCTCCCCTGTCCCCTTGTCCTTCTCCTCCGGGACTTCGCTCTCCGGTTCCTTCACCTCTGATGGTCTCGGTTCGGGTTGCGCTGCCGTCTCTTCTTCCTGCGGCTTCTGTGTTGCTGGTGCTTCTTTCTTTTCTGCTGTCTCCCGTCTCTTCGTCTCTTCTGCTTTTTCTTCTTGTTTTTCTGTTATCTTCTTCTCTGCTGTCTGTTCTTTGGGTGTCTCCTCGGTGATGTCCTGTTCCGCTCCTTTTGCGGGCGTATGTCCTTCTTCACTTTCAGCAGGATGTTCCTGATGGCCCATCTTCTCCTTGAGCTTTGCGAAGAATCCTCTCTTTGGATGGGGCGCTTCTATTGTTGGTAGCTCTTCTTCGGGCTTCTCTTCCTCTGGTGTCGCTGTTCTCTTCGGGCGTTCTTCCTTTTCAAGGGGCTCTTCTTCTTTTGCAGGTTCTTCTTTCTTCTCGGCCGGTCCCTCGGGCAGCTCCTTTTTTTCTTCTGTCTCCTTGTCCTTCAGAGTCTCCTGTTCCGCTTCTTCTGCTTCCGGCTCTTCCTCTCTTCTGTCGTCCTTCTCCTCCTTTGCAGGTTCTTTTTCTTCTTCGGCAGGATGATCCTCCTGCGGCGCGCTCGTCTCCACCGGTTCCTGCTCTTCGACAGGGGCGGGCTGCGCCGGCTCTTCCTCCTGCTTTTCCTGATCTTCTGCAGGAGGGATATCCTCTGCCTGCTCTTCGACATCCTTGGAGAACTTGCTGATTGCTGACTTGAGCTTGTCTTTGAGGAATTTGAACATCCTGTCCACCTATGCTGAGAGTATCTCTTTCTCTATCTTCCGTGCCTGCTCGATGATCCTCTCGGTCTCCTTGAGCACCGTCATCCTGGCCTGTTCCACATCCCTGGCCTGGAGGTCGAGCAGTCCTTTCCCCTCGTCCAGCGTCTTGGAGACCGCGGTCCCTGCTCCGACGCTGATGGTGAGGTTCTTCGTGTCCATGACCGAACCCTTCACGAAGATGCCCGGTCCGATGGGGACGAGCATCTCGGTTCCCGGACGCACCTTGCTGAACTCTTCGATGGCTGTCTTCATGTTCATGATCTCCACCAGCTGGGCTTCATAGGTCTCGAGCTGTTTCTGGAGCATCTTGATCTGTTCGTCCAGCATCTGGAGCTTTGCATATTCCTGCTGGATGTCTTTTTTCGTCTCAGCCATGGCGCTTACCTGCTTCTCCCCTTGCCCTGTTCAGAGTTTGTCAAGATATATCCCCATGGGTTTCGAGGTGTTGATGATGTCGATGATGGTCGCGAGCACCGGAGCGATGGAGAGTACGGTGAGATTCTTCGGCTGCTTCCGGCCTTCCTGTGAGATGGTGTCCAGGACGACGATCTCCTTGAGCTTGCATGCGTCCAGCCGTTCCACGGCCGGTCCTGCAAAGACTGCATGGGTGCAGGATACCCTGATGTCCTTCGCCCCTGCCTTCCGGAGCATGGTGCACGCCCTGGCCATGGTGCCGGCGGTGTTGATCTCGTCATCGATCATGACGATGTTCTTTCCCTTGACCTCTCCCAGGATCATCATGTCGTCGAGGGTGTTGTGCTTTTTCTTGGAACGGGACTTCTCCATGATGACCAGCGGCGCACCCAGCCTGTTGGCCATCTCCCTGTTGATCTTGATGCCGCCCTGGTCAGGAGACACCACCACCAGGTCCCTGATGTTCTGCTGCTTGAAATGCTCTGCGATGATGGGCAGTCCCCTGATGTGGTCCAGCGGGATGTCGAAGAATCCCTGTATCTGGTCGGCATGGAGGTCTGCAGAGATTATCCTATTTGCACCGGCGGTCGTCAGCATGTTGGCGACGAGCTTTGCGGTTATGGCTTCTCTGCTCCGGGATTTCCGGTCCTGTCTCGCATAGCCGAAGAAGGGCATGACACAGGTGATCCTCGCTGCCGAGGCTCGCTTGGCAGCATCGATGAGGATGAGGAGCTCCATGAGATATTCATGGCCCGGGTTGTTGGTGGACTCGATGATGTACACGTCCTTGTCCCTGATGGATCTCTCGATGTGGATGTGGATCTCATGGTCGGCGAATTTGCAGATCTCCACCGGAGTGAGATCGGTCTTCAGCAGTCTGGCGATACTCTCGGCCATCGGTCTGTTCGATGTGCCGCTCAGGAGACATAGTTTTCCATGGAACACGATGATTCACCTCCTCAAAGGAATCCCAATGCCTGCAATGCGTCGTTGATCTCGACTCCGCTGCTGTGCGAGCCGATGGCGCAGCCGTTGCTGTTGGCGATGATTCCTGAATGGATGTAAGGGTTCTGTTGATTGATGGTCCCTTTGGCGAGGGGCAGGCCGAAATGCTTCACCAGTTCTGCTTCTTCCTCTTTTCCGATCTGATCAGAGACAAAGATCCCTTTTCCGGTGATGGCCGCCTGGGATCCGACGGTCCCTGTCTGGCCTATGGTGCCGGGGACGGTCTTGAGGTCCAATGCTTCCCTGATCCGTTTCTTCTCGAAGGCAGAATACTCGTCGCTGACCAGGCAGACCTGCTCTCCGATGAGGGTGTTGTTGCCGAAAGCGGTATGGCTGCTCTCGATGATGCGAAAGGGAATCGACAGCTTCTCCAGCGCCTTCTTTTCATAGTCGAAGGTGATGCTCGGCAGGAGCAGGTTCCTGCTGTTGCCGTTCACAAACACGCCGATCAGGGACGTTCCTCCTATGGTCATCGGATAGGTCGGCACTTTTAAGACTTTTTCTATCTGCCTGCGGTCTCTTGCTGAGACGTCCTGGCCGATGAGACAATACTCATCGGTGGCGAAGGCATAGAGTCCGATGTTAGGATTGCCGTCAAAATCGATTTTCAGGACCTTCATGGCCTGCAAGAACGTGAAGATGTTTATAAAAGTATGGCCTTCTTTTCTGCCGTCATCCCCCTACTTCTTGTCGTCATCGGCGATGGCCAACCCGCCTTGCTTCGGGTCATCCTTCATCAGGTCGATGAAGATCTCGCCGAACTGCTCTTTCTGGTTCAGGTCGACCCTTTGTTGGTTATCCAGGTGAAGGAGCGGGATGAACGTATAGACCTTGTCCTCTTTGGACTCCGAGGGTATGAGCGCAGAGAAGCTCAGCCGTTCCTCTGAATTTGCATAATAGGCGACGACCTTGCTGTAGATGGAGTCGATGATCATCGATATGTCCATATGGTCGGTGGGTGCGGTGACCTTTGGCGCAATGGATCGCGGTCGTGCAAGCCGCCTTTCCTGGACCTCGAGGGCCTTCTGGAGGGCATCCACCAGGTCGAAGACCGAGACCTTCCTCTTCCGGGGCTGGGGTGTTCTCGGGATGAGCTTGAATTCCTTGTCCACCTTTTCGTGCATATTGAGGGCTGCTTCTGCTTCCAGCTCTTCATAGAATTCCTCTGCAAGAGTGTCGTCGCTGCTGATGATGCGGTCGAAATCAGCCACATAGTCGTCGAAGAGCTTGTTCGATTTTATCCGGAGGAGGATGGCGGCGGCGAGAAGGATCTTTCCTGATATCCTGAAATCCATCTTCTTGAAGGTCTTGAGCATCTCCAGGAACTTTCCTGCAAGCATGGAAAGGTCAATATCCCAGGGATCTAACTTGTTCTCTCGGATGAGATCGAAGATGATGGACTGCCAGGTTATCTCATCCTCATTGAAAAGGATATCAAAGATCTGCTCTTGCATGGTTCTTCCCGTCTTTGACGGTGCTTTATCAATCTTTTCTTCTGTTTTCCTGTCTTTTGGCATGGCCTTCGCACAGATCAGACCCAACAGGCCAATATACTATTCTCTATACTTGAATACTTCTCCTATATAAATCTTCCTGGAAAGAAAAGAGGTTGCCTGATTTGCAGATTTGGGGGGTGTAAAGAAGAAGCTCCAACAAGGATTCTGAACCTCGTTTTCGCTTTCATTTCTGCTCAGGCAACCACCTTTTATGTGCGGCTCTTGGGCCGCAATCACCTCTTTTTCCCTTCGATTACTTGATAGTGGCGATGGGGTGCGGTCTGTCGTAGTTGTACTCGAAATTATGCGTCAGACTGATGTGATGGAACGATGCTCCATTGCCCTTCACCGCCGGCCTCAGTTCGTGGACGATGTGAAACCAGATCTCTCTTTCAGCCATGTTTCTTCACCTCCTCGATGTAGAGCAGATTCTTTTCTGGAAATTTTGAGATGAGGACCTCAGTCCCTTTTACCCAGCCCATGAGCGAGATCAGATCTTTCGGTATGGTGATGACAAACTGTTTCCCTGTGCTGAGAACTCTTGTCATGATACTATTAGAATACTATTCTTCTTTATATAATTTTCTGTCTAATAATAGTATTATACTATTATTATAATGGTATTGTGCGGGCGTAGACAGGAAAAGCTTTTTTAAGAACAGGGCATCACAGGAGCATCCGGGCCCGTAGTCTAGTCCGGCTATGACGTTGCCTTTACAAGGCGAAGGTCGTCGGTTCAAATCCGGCCGGGCCCATTTATTTCATATTAGAGATTAGAGCCGTCCGCGTTTGAACATGCTCAGCAATCTGGAGATTGCTGGCACATCGCTCGTTATGCTCACGATGAATCCGCCGGGCCTATATGTTCTATTTTTTTAGTAGGCTCGAGCGTTAGCGAGACCTACTTCGGGCTCCAGAATCGAAATGGTGCAGCGACCGAAAGGTCGCGAACCGCTCTGGACCTTATTATCCGGCCGGGCCCATTTATTTCTGCCATTAGAAATCTTTATATAACGCTGTAAGACACCAATGGGATTCGCGCGACGGTAGTCTAATCTGGCTAGGACACTACCCTGCCACGGTGGAGATCCGGGTTCGAATCCCGGCCGTCGCATCATCCCCGGTGATCCGTAAGGCGGGCTACCAAAAACTTCTCAATTTTTGAGGGCCTGTCGTCGCAGTCATTATAAATTCTATCTGCTTCTTCTTATTGTAAATGGACGACAATGATGACCGGTCAGTCCTGCTCAGGACGATCCAGGAAGGGAACGCCGATTTACGTGAAGAGGTGTTCCGGGAGAAACCCGTCGATAGTGTCCAGAAATTTGCAACATCGATTGTGGAGCTATTCGACAAGGATCAAATCCTCGCCCTTCCTGATCTGACTCCCTATTTCTTTCCGTTGGTGGTTTCCACGTTCTACGACGGTGAAATTGTAGACAATCTCTTTTCCTTGGACTATCTGACCCGGATCCTCAGCGGCAAGTTCATGACTCGTCATCTGATTGATTGGACGACAACACGGGATTTCATCTTCTACAATTTCGATGACCTCGAGAAGTTGCCTTTCGAGAATGTGAAGACTAAGACTGAATGGTACCGGACCATCGGGGAGCTTTGCCTCCTGAACCTCTCCCTTTTCACCAACGCTTACTACTTCAGGAAGCAGACCCGAGAGATCCTTGGTCAAGAATGGTATGAGCGTCGTGGCATCCATGCCTATCGGCGTGCCCATCTCCTGGAGACTGATCCGATCAAGCAGGCAATCTATAAGGCCTTCTCCGTCAACTTCCCTTATTTCGAAGAGGGATTCTACACCTTAGCCGACACCACTATCTTCCCGGGCCTCAAATTAGATAGGCTGCTCTTCGATATGATGCCGGAGCATAAGAAAGGACAACCCATCGATCCTCTGAAGAAAGAGAACAGCAAAGATTATCGTCGGTCTTTAGATGAGTGAACTACCGGATAATCATCAGTCCCCATCAATCGACCTCTGAAAAGAGCAGATTGGATCGCTGTTCGCTGTCCAGGACGAATCGTGGAAGATGGGGGGAGGGTCCATCACCTCAGCCTGGCTGCGTTGCCGGTGTAGTCGCTGGAGCAGGTGCTGGCTTCGGACTCGGTGCTGGTGCGGTGTATTTCTTCTCATCGGGCTGTCCGGGCGGGTTGTAGGTCTGATAGGCCGCTGCAGGCAGCGAGTTGACCGCGAATGCCGGCAGTCCATACCAGTTTGGTACACCAACGGCGGCGCTCACCAAGGATGGCGCGAAGATCCAGGCGAACCGTTTGTAGTCTGCCCAGAAGTTATCTTTCAGGCTTTCGGTGATGCCTTTCGGATCACCATAATGGCTGATGAGATGATGGGTGCCTTTGAAGGCGCCGATGAAGGTTGCGAGATAGGCGGTGAGCGCATAGGCTGATTTCGCGATGGCTCCGCCCATATCTCCAGCCACGCCGACACCGATATCATTGACGACAGGGAAGGTGACGTCCCCTAAAACGATCATGGGATAGACCACGGCAGTTATCGCGCTGTAGCTGTTCAACGCATCATTGACCATGGTATCCAACGGCATCCCTCCTTTGATGGCAGTTCCTATGAATGAGCCTAATCCGAATGCCCCACCGACAAGGATGGGGACGGTCCCGACCGTGGAGACCGTCAGGGCCGTGACCGCTGTCGCTACGCCTGCGGAATAGACCAGTTTTGCGGCGCGTTTCAATAAGCCAGAAGACTTTTGTCTGTCATGCTCCTCGTTGACAGCGTCGGTGAGCCCGTCAGCCATCGATATCACCCGTCAACCGATAGCCGAACTGCTTGCTGAGCCGTCTCAGGACTATCTTCGCTTCCTGATAGTCGAACCGTCGTTTGCACCTTGGGCAGGATTTGGGTGAGGCTACTCTTGTCTGCCAGGCATAGGTGCAATGATTGCATATCATGGTGTTATCACTCATTAGTAATAATAATAACTTCTCCTCTTTATATACTTTTCGCTCTTCTGGACTGGTCTCTCTGGTCTTCCTTCCATAAATCTTAAAAGCCCTTCCTGAGGTCTTCTGGACAAGCTATACATGAATAGGAGGTGTTCCCTATCAAAGAAGACTCCAGAATAGCGCTTTTCGGTGATGAGGGCTGTCCATTCTGCATGACCGTGCTGGATGCGTTGCGCCTGAAGGCGGTTCCCTTTGAATTCAATGAAGTGTCACGCAGGCTTGACCATCCGAGCCGGGCAGAGATAACCTACGACGGAAGACTGTTCCCTGAGCTGATAGGCAAGACCTTCGGCGAGCTCTTTGCCGGCGATGTTGCTGTCCCGAAGCTGCTCATCCAGAAGGGGGATGGTCCTGTCGAGAAGATCCTGCGGTCCGATGAGATGGTCGCAAGGATACAGGATATGGGATGAATGTCCATGGATGAACCTGATTGGGAGACCTGGTCAGAGAAGCTGGATTCCTTCGCCCGGAAGCATTTCTCTCATCTTATCCCCTCGCTCTATGGCAGTTTCGACCTGCGTCATGCCGGCTGGAAGACCGCCATCGTCGACGCAAATATCTTCCCGTCGGGGTTCAACAATCTCTCTGAGTATTGTCTGCAGGATGTGAGCCGGCATCTGAAAAGCCATGTGGAGACACATCACCCCGGCACCAGGACCATCCTGCTCATCGCCGAGAACTTCACGCGCAACCTCTTCTATCTTGAGAACATGCATTATCTGCAACGCATCGTCCAGGATGCAGGGTTCACGACGAGAATAGCCCGTATCGACGAGACCATGGCTGCGGTGAAGGAAGCGGTGAGGACGGCCGGCGGCCACTGGCTGACCGTCTGGAAAGCGCAAAGAGAAGGGGATATGCTTGTCGTCGACGGATTCATACCTGATCTCATCCTGCTCAACAATGCGCTTGCCGGTGCGATGCCTGCACGGTTGGAAGGCATCAGCCAGCCCATAACTCCCCTTCCTGCTCTCGGATGGCATCGTCGCAGGAAGAGCGACCATTTCACCCACGCGAACCGGCTGCTCACGACCGTCGCCAGGGAGATCGGCATCGACCCCTGGCGTCTCCTGGCTTATTTCGACGTGGTCGACGGCATCGACTATAGGGCAAAGAAGAACCTTGATGAGGTCGCCCGGAGGATCGGGAAGATGCTCAGCAGGATACAAGAGAAATATGACCGCTATGGCATCGAGGAGAAGCCCTTCGTCTATGTCAAGGACAATGCCGGTGCCCATGGCCGGAGCATCATCCAGGTCGCTTCGCCAGAGGAGTTCCTTTCGATCAATAGTGCTGCACGGCGGGATCTTGACAAAGGGAACATGAGCCAGAAGGTCGATTCGGTCATCATCCAGGAGGGCATCCCGACCGTGATAACCTATGACCATGAGCCGGCAGAGCCGGTGATGATGGTCGTCGCCGATCATTCCCTCGGCGGCTTCTTCCGGCATAATAGCAGGAAGGGGACCCATGATAACCTCAACAGCCGTGGAGCATCATTTGCTCAGGGCGTGCTCTGTCCAGGTTTCTGGGGAGCGGGTGCAAAGCCGCATTCTGATATCACCCGAGAACAGGTCGCTTTCTTCATGGCGCTTTCGTTGGTCTCTGCCACCGCCATGGCAGAGGAACGGAAGGATGTCGCTCACCGGCCTCACGCAAACCTATAAAAACCATTCCTGACCTAGCTGTCCCCCTGGGCCTGTAGCTTAGTCCGGTCTGGAGCGCTGCTCTTATATGAGGGTGTTTCATCCAACATCAATATGCGAGGACAAGCAGTGGTCGGGGGTTCAAATCCCCCCAGGCCCATTTTTTATTTCTTCGTAGGGTTTCCGGAGGATACCCTACTTACGGACGCCTGCTCTGGGCGTAAGGTGCAGCAATCGTTAGATTGCGAACTAGCAGAGGTTCAAATCCCCCCAGGCCCACTTATTTTCTTTATTGATAATCAATAAATAGGAGTGCTGTTCTTACTTCATCTATGCTTAAGACAATATATGATGGGATTGATAACCTGGAAAAAGCATATGATGCAGGCAATAGACAAAAAGTTATCAAACTTACGAATCGATTACGAACTTATCTTGACGCGTTATTGGAAAACCTGCAATTATTAGATTCTGAATTACATGCACATCATATTGAAAGAATAGACCGGAAGATACCTGATTATCTTCCTATCTTTGAGAAGGATCTTGGATTAATTTTCCATTGGACAACAGAGCTCTTTAATGAATTGAATCAGAACAATTCAACTTTAAAGAACAGTACAAATGATACCTTGATGAAAGAATTGCTTGAAAAACATGCACATTTCAAGAACACTTTCGAAGACAACGATGACGCTCTTGACAATGCCATTAAAGTCGTTCGTACTCATATAAGACATCTTGAAAACTCACTTGAACTTTTGGATAGAGAGAAGGCTGAATTGAAGGATGCGATAAAGACGATATGAGGGTATTTGATAGTATTTTCTCAGTAACCTTTTTAAACGATTCCTTATCTCGTGAATCCCACAGATAACAGATGCCCCGTTGGTGTAGTCCGGCCAATCATAGTGCCCTTTCGCGGCGAGCGATCAGAGATCGCTGAGGTCTCCTCGCCGGAGACAGGCATTGACACGGGTTCGAATCCCGTACGGGGCATTCTCGCATAGCTCGAATGCCCCCGTCGGGCTTCGAACGATGCTCAAAAACGTTTCACGTTTTTGGCACCTCGCTCACTAGGTTCGCAAGGATCCCGTACGGGGCAGTAGGAAAAAAGTACATATCCGGGGCATCATTTGCCCTTTTTTTCTTTCTATTGAAGGATGTAAGAAAAGCAATCATGGATGGGCTAAGGAAGAATTTAGGGAGATGAGGTTTGGCTGTATGATTGATTCAGTAATCTATTATTTTTACCTGACAGGGAGATTACAGAAAGAATTATTGGATGATTTTATTGAAGCAAAAGAAGATGCTGCTGAAATTCTTGGAAAACAAAAAGCCGATGAATTAATGGAAGAATACTTCTTCGAAAAGAAGAAAAGAGGAACTTTTACTTACAACATGGGTGAAGTATTAGTCCAATCAAAGGCAAAAACATCTCTTGAAAGGGCACAGAGATCTAGACGAGAATTAAAGAAGATCATCAACAAAAGCAGGAAGTAATATGGTTCATTATCTAATAGAGTTCAGATTTCATGGAAAGGCAAAATATGAGATTAAGAGATTAGTCTATGAAATAAGTAGAAAGTTTAAACTTAGGACTGAAACTGCGGTTTTCGGGTTGTTGTTTGCAGTGGGTCATGTGAACTTCCTTTCCAAGACGAACAGAAAGATCATTTGCACTCCCAGCCCTAGTTGCTGTCAAGAAGGGTTTGGAATAGCCTCGCCCGGAAACAATACCCCTCTGTGACATAAGAGGTCTCTTCTTTAAAACCCATATTTCTTATGTGCTGCTTTAATGGATAGCATTTCAAGCACCCGTACAGTTTTTACTTTTTCGTCAATAATATAGAATGCGGTATATGATCTTCCTATGTGGAGTCGATATACTTCTTCTCCTACAACAACTAGTCGTTCTTTGTCTCCAATACCTCTTCCCGGGTAGGGTTGAGAGAGTTTTTGCAAGTTTTTTTTACATATGATGATGCTTTTCTTGTCTAATGATTGCAAGAAATCGACTACCTCATCAGATAGTGTGATTTCGTAAGACAAATCTACACATCCTCTAACTTGTGCCAAGTACCTTTGCCTGCGTGAGCAGATCGAGCAAACTGTGCGAGTTCTCTCCTGTTGTGTACGTGTACTAATTCACCGATAAGCTCATCATAGGTTTGGCCAGCTTCTTTCATTTGTCCGAGTTGCTTCCATCTGTCCTCTGAAACAGGAATTCGTTTTGTCATTAGTTGTGCCATGTTTACAATAGTTACAATATTGTAATATAAATAGTTTTCGATTATTGCACCACTGCGCTGACATAATTCTTTCGAAGAAAGCAATGGCCCCGCCCGGAATAGTGGAGGATAACTTCACTTTCCGGGGCTTTTCGTGAAATTATGTTCTGTATTTCTTCCCGTCTCTGTTTAATGCGAGGGTTTCATGCCCCGCACTTTAGGTCGGGGAGGAGGCCATCTCTTTGAAATGGTCTCGATTCCGTGCTGCGTCCTCGAACGATGCACAGGAACAAGTTCCCGGCACCAAGGGATCCAGGACAGGGAATTCTTTTGTTCTTACCCAAACATTTATCTTTCTCTACTGTTCTTGTTCCTCCATGGCAGAGCGCTATGAGATCATAGAGGAGGTCTCCAATTCCCAGAATGTCAAGGTGCTGCTGGTGAGCATCCTTTCCCTGCTGCTGCTTATCGGTCTCGTCTTTCTCGTCTACTCCTACAAAGAGGCGCTCGTGGTACAGCATTCCTATGAAGGTGTGAAAGAGCTCTTTGAAGAAGACCTTGCGAATTTTACCCCTCTTGGTCTCCTTATCCTCTCCTTCGTCGGCGGTTTCTTCTTCATACCCTTGCCCATCGAGGTGTTCTTCTTCAACGGTCTCCTCAACGGCAACTCGCCTTGGGTGTCCTTGCTCTTTGTCGTCATCGGCTATCTGCCGGCCCAGTTCATCAACTATGTCATAGGCAACCGTTTTGCTTCCCTGGTCTTGACCATCTTCTCCCGCAAGAAGGTCTATAAGGTCAAGCGCTGGGTCAACCGTTTCGGTCCCTATGCCATCTTCGGCTTCAATATCCTGCCTTTACCGTCTCCCCTGCTCACCTTCGCTCTCGGCATAGCAAACTACAATCTTCTCCGTCTCTTCTTCTGGATGATTCTGGGGACCATCCTGAAATACATGGTCATCATCGGATTCCATGCGCTGTTCTGAGAAACCTATTTAAAGCCGTATGCTACGACACCATCATGGACGAGATCCTGACCACCACGCTGCCTTTTGGGGAGACCTTCAACCTGAAGAAGCTGTTGGGTGTGCGGGTTATAGCGAGCAACGGTCTCATCGTCGGCAAGGTCTCTCAGTTACGGGTTGACCCGAAGACGGCAAAGCTGGAAGGGATCATGGTCAGGCATGGACTTTTCAGGAGGATCTACATCGACACCACCTATTTCCAGAAGATCAACCCTGCATCGATAATCCTCGCCATCGAACCCTGCGTGCTGCTGAAGGGAAGAAAGGTGATCACCGCAGAAGGAGAGGTGGTGGGGACGGTCAGGGCCGTAGAGCGTAAAGAACTCACCAACGACATCAAAGAAGTGGTGGTGAAGCCTTTCCTGAAGAAATCCTTTGTCATTCCTGTCGCCTCCATCCGGTCCTTTGGCGCATCGTTGATACTCAGGCCGAGCTACCATGTCGAAAAAAAGAAACTCTGGAGACCAGGACTTTGAGGGAACGATAACCTCTGATGATGTCCTCGGCAAGGATGTCATCGATCCAGACGGTGCCTTTCTTGGCATCATCGAGAAGCTTCACATCGATCCCCGGACTCTGGAGATAGTGGGCATCACCATCGACAAAGGTTTCCTGAAAAAAGGGCTCTTCATCGGCAGAGGATATATCCAGAAGATAACCAAATTCGCCGTATTCCTTTCCATCCGTCCTGCCTATGATGTGAAGGGCATGGCTGTCTTCGACACCCAGGGAAAGAAGGTCGGGACTGTCAGGGAAGTTATCCTCGTCGGACAGCAGAACAGGATCAGGAGTCTTATCGTCCAGAGCAGGATACTGCGGAAGCATTTCATCGTCCCCCGCGACTTCATCGATACCATCAGCCGCAGCGTCTTTCTCACCTGCGATAAGGATGTCCTTGAGAGGATGCAACTGGAGCTGAAGGCATAGGTTGCGGTTCAGCATCATTCATTTCAGCATCATTCATTGATATGAGGTGTATCATGGCGGCAAGAAAGAGAGACGCGAAAGGAAGAACGGGAAAGGCCGGGAGGAGAGGGGCACCGGGGTCTCGCGGCTCGGGACCGGCTCTGAAACGGCTCTACCGTTCCCGGACAGACAGGGTATTCGCCGGGATATGCGGAGGTTTCGGGGAATATTTCGATGTTGATCCTGTCTGGTTCAGGATAGCCTTCATCCTGCTTTTCTTCAATGGCCCGGGTCTTATCCTCTACATCTTCCTGTGGCTCATCGTCCCGGAATATCCGGGAAAGGATATTGCGAAGGCAGACCTGTCGATGAAGGGGGCCCGACAGGGATGTTCCGGCAATCTGTTGCTCGGCATCGTCCTTCTTCTTCTCGGTATCCTCTTCTCCTTCGATACGATCTTCGGCTGGTTCAGCTTCTTGCATGTCCTGCGCTTCTGGCCGTTCCTTCTCGTCCTCCTGGGCATGTTCCTCATCGTCCGGGGGAGGCGGCAGCCATGAACCCTGCTCTCCGTCGTCGGGGTCTGGTCTCCGGGCTCATCGGTTTCCTGGTGATTGTCGTCGGTCTCCTGCTTTTTCTCCATGCATTGGGCCTCACCCTGTTCGAGCTGGGCCATCTGTTCCTGCGTCTCTGGCCCCTCCTGCTCATCCTCCTGGGCCTTGCCTTCCTCTTCCGTCGGGGCATCGTCGGTACCTTGCTCCTGGCAGCGGCCTTTCTCCTGTTGGTCTATGTCCTGCTCCTGCCGTCCTTTTCCGTCCCCGGAACGTCAAGGACCGTGACCCTGCAGGCCGGTCCTGCCGACGTGGACCGGGTGCAGCTGGCGTTGACCTTCGGCGCCGGACAACTTTTCCTGGGGGCAGGCGACGGTGATGTCCTTGCCCGGAATGTCATCACGACGAATCAGGACGACGATCCTGTCATGCAGTTCACCCGGAAAGGGATGCAGGGCATCCTTCTGCTCGGACGGAATTCCTCTTTCGATTTTGTCAGGGGCGTGAAGGAGGAATGGAACCTCTCCCTCGACCCCGACGTCGTCTATGCGATCGCTGCGCGCTACGGAGCAGCCGATGCCGTCTGGGATCTCCAGGACCTCCAGGTCGGGAACCTGTCCCTGCAGACCGGCGCAGCGAAGACCAGGATACGCTTCGGGAACTATCCGACGAAGGCCATCATCACCACCGGTGCCAGCACGTTCCACCTGCTCTTCCCCGTCGGCATGGGTGTCAATGTGAGCCTCCGTGGGCGTGTCCTCTCAAGCGACTTCAACGGTTTCCTGCGTCAGAACGATACCTATCTCTCTCCGGGATTCCGTTCTGACCGAGACTCCATCAATGTGCAGATCAGGGCAGGCGCAGCATCCATCGACGCTGGCTTCTATGGATGAACAGGATGACGGGTGAAATGAGGCTGTCATGCTTCGATCCCGTTGTTCCTGACGTTTCCTGACAGGATGCCGATGCCAAACTTTTTATTGGCCTTTCTGTTCGCTCTCTTCATGGGAAGAGACCTGAGCGTCTTTGTCAACAGAGAATTCTCTGCATTGGTGGACAAGGCCATCGCAGAAAGGAACACCCATCTGTCCCGGGAGGACAGCAGTGCAGAGACAGCTCCTGTCGTGGACCTTTCCGACCTGCTTTACCAGAATATCGCGAGTCGCTATTCCAGGGATGTTGCTCATGATCGTTTCAGGAAGGCGTTGCCCCTTGTTTTCGATGCCATCGACGCCTACGTGGATATCTCTGGAGCCATCACCGCCAGGGAGGTTGGAGTGACGCTGGCATCCTATGTATCCATGTCGAACAAGGAATACGCTGCCAATCAGCTCATGCGATATCTTTCAGGAGCGCATCATCTTCCCTTCGCATTGACGGCGTTCCGGGGAGAGATCATGGAAGACCGTGCTCTCCAGATGATCCGGATAGCTGCGCTCCATGACACCACCACCCATCGCACTGTTCTGGGCATGCCCTACAACAATCAGGTTTTCTGCCGTCGGGGCAACGGCAAAGAAGATATTGACCGGGCAAGCGCCTACATCACAGGACGCTTCGTCAGAGAATACACGAACCCTCTGCGGCAGATGCCCATGGGCCCCCGGCAGAAGGTTCCTCAACGTCCGCGTCGTCGGATGCGCATTGACCTGCGGGAAGACATTGACCTGCGGGAAGAGATCATGGATGCAGAATGGAAGCGGAACGTGCCCACAGGACCGGTCTCCGGGAAGGGGGAAGATGGGCAGGCATCGCTGAGACCCTATGCTCTTCCGAGAGAGGAGAACAGACGATGGATAGCCTATTATCATTCCCTGTTCCAGAACCGGAAAAGTTCCCCCGCGACCCATGATGCCCTCATCGACAGGGAACACTCGGAAGGGAAGACCATCGACCTGGCGGAGGAGCAGAATATCCTCAGATTCTTCGGTCTTGGTGAACCCCAGATCAGGCGCATCCTCAACAATCAGCACATCCAGGACCTGCTCTCTTTCGGGGATGGTCAGGGACCCTACAAGATCCCGACCATCGTCTTTGCTCAACAGTATCTCAATCCCAGATTCCGATCTTTGTTGGATGCTTATCTCCTTGAGGCGCGTACAGATTCTTAACCAAACCTTTATAAATCCCCTCAAATTCCTTCGGAGGTTGCCTGTTCATCGGGCTTCAATGCAGAGGAAGACCAAGAATGAAGAGAAGTTCACGACGCTGGAAGAAAAAAGGCCAGATGCGCTGGAAGTGGCAGCGCAAGCGCATGAAGAAAGAGAAGCGCAAACGGGCCCGCAAGTGATTCCAGTGCCGGATAGGTCTTTCCTGTCTAGAAATATATCTGGCCTAGGCGGTCAGAACCTAAAGCTTTATATATGACCTATTACTCTCAAAAACTCCCAATCACCTCCAGATGCCTTATATCTTAGATATGACAGATTCTAAGGGACATATCGGGCATGACGGAATCGTTTTGAAACGTTGAAACGACTCCCCCATCATGTTCATGCATAAGTGAGAATCTTGTGTATGGGTAGGTATGCCAACAAGCGCATAGAAAAATTATTTCCGAAAATTCCAAGATACGATAAAATTGCGACCAAAAGAAGCGAATACCCGTTGATCCTGCGGGAGATTGCTGCTATCTGGATTCGATTAAGCCATGCAAGTTCTGGCTCCGCAAGGAACCGGCAGAATGCTCAGTAACACGTCGATAATCTGCCCTTAGATCTGGGATAACCTTGGGAAACTGAGGATAACACCGGATAGGGGAAGCTTTCTGGAACGATGCTTCCCTGAAAGGCAACGTCTAAGGATGAGTCGGCGGCCGATTAGGCTGTTGGTGGGGTAACGGCCCACCAAACCATAGATCGGTACGGGCCATGAGAGTGGTAGCCCGGAGAAGGACCCTGAGGTACTGGTCCTAGCCCCACGGGGTGCAGCAGGCGCGAAACCTCTACAATGCACGAAAGTGTGATAGGGGAATCCAGAGTGCTCATGCTTTGCATGGGCTTTTGCCAAGGGCAAATACCTTGGCGAATAAGTGGTGGGAAAGACTGGTGCCAGCCGCCGCGGTAACACCAGCGCCACAAGTGGGGATCGCTTTTATTGGGCCTAAAGCGTCCGTAGCCGGTTTAGCTAATCTCTTGTGAAATCGTTCGGCTCAACCGAACGGCGTGCAGGAGACACTACTAGACTAGGGACCGGGAGGGGTCAGAGGTATTCTGGGGGGAGCGGTAAAATGCTATAATCCTCGGAGGACCACCGGTGGCGAAGGCGTCTGACCAGAACGGATCCGACGGTGAGGGACGAAAGCCAGGGGAGCAATCCGGATTAGATACCCGAGT
>JAADFO010000070.1 GCA_013152815.1 Nanobdellati archaeon | reverse complement strand
CACAAAGCAGCTTCTCGCTCAAGACACGCTTGAGTCCACCCCGTTTGACCACTCCGGCAACTCCGCAAGACTGGCATCAAGAAGACCAGGATTTTTTAAAAAGGTTTCCAAGAATGTTATGTCCCAAGGATCAGCTGAGCTTCTCGAGCTCTGCCTCGATGTCCTTGAGCTCAGACTCCCACTTGTTCAAGGATGCGGGTTTCTCATGCTTTGCTGCAGCAGGCGGAAGCTGCTTATCGACAGAGGCTACCTTCTTCTCGATACGCAGGAAATCCTTGAGTTCATGCGTCATGGCCTTGCTGGGCTTCGGCAGCATGTTCTTCAGCTGGATGGTGGCGTTGCTTATCTCCTTGACAAGCTGTCGCAGATGGGCGATGGCATCGAGCTTCTTCTTCCGGGTGCCTTTCAGGAGTTCCAGCCGCTGGAGTATCTCGACCATGCCCCGGACAGATTGGAGCATGCTCTTCCTTAGGGTGACCGGATCCCGCAGCCCGACATAAAAATCCTCATTCTCTTGTTTTACCATCGTCGTCGTCCTTATCTTTCTTCGCTTTGTCCAGCACGGCTCATCCCTGCTCGAACAGCACCGCATCCATGGCATTGACCTTGTCGCTTACCTGGTTCAATGATTCCTTCCAGGACTCCAGCTCGGTGTCTTCCTTGGTCTTGAGGTCGTTGATGTCGGTCAGGACCTGGCTGGCCTGGTTGAGCTTGTCCTTGATGGCATTCAACGATGCAAGAATCTCTTTGAACTCTTCAATCTTCACGAAGACCGGTGTCTGTGTCATGAGTATCACCACCTTTTTTGCAAGATCTGCTTGTCCACCCGCTGGATCTTCCTTGCAGATGCCTCCAACAGCATCCGCAGGGATTCCGTGGACTGATATTGGTCGTTGTTCACCTTTTCAATCCTGTTCAGCCCGTCATCGAGCTGCTTGAAATCCTGGCCGGCTTCCTTTATCTTCTCAAGGGCCGCGGTATAATCGACCACGTCGATATAAAGAGGATCTGTCCTGGTGACATCCCGATGTCTCAGCAGGACGTGCTCAGAATGAGGGTCCGCTTCGGGTCCTGTCACGGCCGGTCCATCCGGCTCGTCGGAAGAAGGGGACGGGATTTCATCCGTCGCTTCAGGAGGCTCATCTGGTTCAGACAGGGTCTCTGACGACGCAGGCAAAGGTTCAGCGGGTGCCTGTTCAGGGACAGTAGGAGGAGCATCAGGGACAGCAGATGCATCGGTCGCCGGTTCAGGAGAAGGGCCCGCGGGCATCATCGGTCCAGGGAAGGGATGATCAGGCATCGCAGGCATATCTCCCGGCGGCGGAGGGATATACCCCGGGAATCCAGAGGTGCCATTGCCGGAAAGACCATCATCGGTGATGGGTGGAAGGGAGATGTCCGCGTCATGGGGTTCTGGAAAAGAGGGCATGGCAAGATCGGCATCGGGCTGCGGCCCGGGAGTTGAACTCGACACAGGAGCAGGAGGTGGCATATCCATGTCACCTGTCGATTTTTTCTCTTTTTTCAAGAAATCAAACATTCCCATGCATTCACCCCTATTCAATTACGGATAGCCGGGGAGTATTAAAAGCTTTATGAGCATCAAGAAATGATAACATAAAAAAATCATGAAAGACATGGCGAGGAAAAAATAAGCAGATGCAACAAAACACATATAAAGATTGTTCGGGCGACAATGATTTTTGAGATGGAACGACCTTTGCCCGGAAGACTGGTTCTGGAGAACGGCATGATCTTTGAAGGCGTCAGCTTTGGCCATCCGAAAAGCGCGGCCGGAGAGGTCGTCTTCAACACCGGCATGGTCGGCTATCCCCAGTCTCTGACCGATCCGTCCTATCGGGGACAGATCCTCACGTTCACCTATCCGCTCATCGGAAACTACGGCGTCCCGGGAGATGAGCTGGATGAGTTCTCGCTCGAGAAACACTTTGAATCCTCAGGCATCCATGTCCAGGGCATGATCATAGATGACTATACAGAGCGACCATCCCACTGGACAGCCAAGAAGACCCTGGGGGCCTGGCTCAAAGAACAGGAGATTCCGGGCTTGTATGGCATCGACACCCGCGCCCTGACCAAGACGCTGCGGGAAAAGGGAGTCATGCTCGGAAAGATCATCATCGACAGAGAAGCGGGTTTCGATGATCCGAACAGGCGGGACCTTGTGAAAGAGGTCTCTCCTGACAGGATAAGGACCTATGCCCAAAAAGGGAGCAGGATGACGGTTGTCGTCGTCGACTGCGGCTGCAAGAACAACATCATCCGTGAACTGCTCAAAAGAGGGGTCAACGTCATCCGCGTCCCCTATGACTACGATTTCACAGGCTTGACCTATGACGGAGCACTTATCTCCAACGGTCCCGGCGATCCGAAGAAGTGTGTGAAGACCATCGAACACATCAGGAAGGCCATGGCACAGGAGAAACCGCTGTTCGGCATCTGCCTGGGCAACCAGCTGACGGCCCTTGCCGCAGGCGGCAACACCTACAAGCTCAAATATGGACATCGGTCACAGAACCAGCCTGCCTATCTCGTCGGGACGAGACGCTGCTTCATCACCGCCCAGAACCATGGTTTTGCCGTCGACGACAAGACGCTTCCAGAAGGATGGGACCCCTGGTTCAGGAACCTCAACGACAACACCAATGAGGGGATACGCCACCGGACAAGACCGTTCTTCACGGTCCAATTCCATCCTGAAGCCATGGCCGGACCCAACGACACGAACTTCCTGTTCGACGACTTCATCAAGATCATAGAGGAGCACCGATGAAGGTCAAGAAAGTCCTCGTGCTGGGAAGCGGTGCCATCCGCATAGGACAGGCAGGCGAGTTCGACTATTCCGGCAGCCAGTGCATCAAGGCATTGCGTGAAGAGGGCATCAAGGTCATCCTCATCAACCCTAACATCGCGACCATCCAGACCAGCAAAGAACTCGCCGACAAAGTCTATTTTCTCCCTGTACGTACCGATTTCGTGGAGAAGGTCATCCAGAAGGAAAAGCCCGACGGCATCATGCTGATGTTCGGCGGACAGACCGCCTTGAACTGCGGCGTCGAGCTTCATGAGCAGGGCATCCTCAGGAAACACAATGTCAAGGTATTGGGCACCCCTGTAGAATCCATCATCCTTACCGAGGACAGGAAACTCTTCGCGAGGAAACTTCGTGAGATCGGCGTCAAGACACCGAAAAGCCGGGCGGTACGAACCATGACGGCGGCCATCAACGCAGCGAAGAAGATAGGATACCCTGTCATGGTACGTGCGGCCTATGCCCTTGGCGGCAAAGGATCAGGGGTCGCGAAGGACGAACGGGAACTGGAAGGGCTCGCAGACAAAGCGCTCTCGGCCGCCAGACAGATCCTGGTGGAGGAATATCTGGGAGGCTGGAAAGAGATCGAATACGAGGTGGTGAGGGATTCCTTCGACAACTGCATCACGGTCTGCAACATGGAGAATTTCGATCCGCTGGGCATCCATACCGGCGAGAGCATCGTGGTCGCCCCTTCGCAGACCCTGACCGACAAGGAATACCACAGCCTCCGCACGATCGCGATCAAGGTCATCCGGGCACTGGGAATCGTCGGAGAATGCAACATCCAATATGCCCTCGACCCGAACAGCGACGACTATCGCATCATCGAAGTGAATGCCCGACTGTCCAGAAGCTCTGCACTTGCTTCCAAGGCGACAGGATATCCGCTTGCTTTCATCGCCGCGAAACTGGGTCTGGGCCATAATCTGACCGAACTGCCAAACATGGTGACCAAGAAGACCTTCGCCTGCTTTGAACCGGCGCTGGACTATCTGGTCCTGAAGATCCCGAGATGGGACCTGGAGAAGTTCAGGAGAGTGAAAAAACAGATCGGTACGGAGATGAAATCTGTCGGAGAAGTGATGGCCATCGGACGGAAATTCGAGGAGGCTCTCCAGAAGGCCATACGCATGCTCGGCCAGGGCATGAACGGACTCACCGGCAATACGCTTCCTTTCGACAATCTCTCCGAAGAGCTGCGGCAGCCTACCGACAAACGCGTCTTCGCTGTCGGAGAAGCCGTCCGGCAGGGCCGTTCCATCGAGGAGATCCACCGTCTTTCGGGCATCGATCCGTGGTTCCTGGCAAAGATACAGAACATCATCGGGTTGGAGACTGACCTCAGCAAGGGGCATATGACCGCCTCTCTTCTTCGCAGAGCGAAGCGATACGGCTTTTCGGACAGGCAGATAGGACTTCTGCAGAACAAGAGCGAAGAAGCGGTCTATCGGGCCAGAAAAAAGAGGAACATCCTCCCGGTCATCCGGCAGATCGACACCCTTGCTGCCGAGTATCCCGCCAAGACCAACTACCTCTATCTCACCTACAACGGACAGGACCACGATATCACGTCCTCAGAGAAGAAGACCGTCATCGTCCTGGGCAGCGGCGCATATCGCATCGGGTCGTCGGTGGAGTTCGACTGGTGTGCGGTGACGGCAGTCCAGACCCTGAAGAAGCTCGGCTATCATACGGTGATGATCAACTACAACCCCGAGACGGTCTCCACCGACTATGACATCTGCGACCGGCTCTATTTCGACGAGCTCTCCTTCGAGACGGTGAGAGACATCTACGAGATGGAACAGCCTCTGGGACTCATCCTCTCGGTGGGTGGCCAGATACCGAACAACCTCGCCATGGCCTGTCAGCGCGAAGGGATGCGCATCCTGGGGACGTCTCCGCAGTCCATCGACAACGCAGAGAACAGGCATAGATTCTCAGCCATCCTCGACAGGCTAGGCATAGACCAGCCTCCCTGGAAAGAGCTCACCACGGTAAGGGAGGCGAAGCGGTTCGCAGAGAAGGTGGGCTATCCTGTGCTCATCAGGCCGTCCTATGTGCTGTCGGGCAGCGCCATGAACGTCGCCTTCGACGACCGGACATTAGAACGATACCTCAAGGAAGCGACCGAAGTCTCCAAGGAGCATCCGGTGGTCATCACTCGGTTCATCATGAACGCCAAGGAGATAGAGATCGACGCCGTCGCGAAGAAAGGGACTCTCGTGGCCTATGCGATCTCGGAACACATCGAGAACGCCGGCGTGCATTCAGGAGACGCGACCATGGTGTTCCCGCCCCAGAACCTCTATCTCGAGACCATACGACGCATCAAGCGCATCACCAAGGCCATCGCCAAGGAATTCAACATCACCGGCCCGCTGAACATCCAGTTCATAGCGAAGAAGAACAGGATAGGGGTCATCGAACTGAACCTGCGGGCGTCGAGGAGCTTCCCGTTCGTATCGAAGGTGTCCAAGGTCAACTTCATCGGGCTCGCGACCAAGGCCATCATGGGAAAGCGGGCGAGGACGACCATGAGCATGCTCAACATCGATTATGTCGGTGTCAAGGCGCCCCAGTTCTCCTTCTCGCGACTATCGGGCGCTGATCCTGTGCTGTCGGTCGAGATGAGCTCCACCGGCGAGGTCGCCTGCATGGGGGACGACCTCAACGAAGCGTTCCTCAAGGCGGTGCTCGCGGTCGACATGAACCTGCCCAGGAAGGATGTGCTGGTCTCCGTCGGTGGCGAGAGGAACAAGTATAGGGCGCTGGAAGACGTCAGGAAACTCCACCAGATAGGCTACCGCATCTATGCGACCGAGCATACCGCCGCATTCCTCAGGAAGCGGGGCATCCGCAGCACCATGCTCTACAAGGCACATAACCGGCACAAGAAGGACAACGTGCTCAGCTATCTCAAGACAGGGAAGATCGACCTCGCCGTCTTCATCGCTGACGAGTTCAACAAGGATGTGGTCGAGGACGAATACCTGCTGCGACGGACGGCGGTGGACTTTTCCGTCCCCCTGGTGACCAACCTCCAGCTGTTCCATACCTTTGTCGACGCCCTGGCCGACCATGCAGACGAACGGCTGCAGGTCAAGAGCTGGGGAGAGTACAAATAAGAACATATTAATATCTGAACAGGTGTTATTTCTTCCATGGCAGATTATGATGTCATCATCATCGGTGGCGGTCCCGCGGGCCTTGTTTGCGCTGAAACGTTGGGTGGCTGTTCACTGGCTGTGCTTCTTCTCGAACAGAAAAAAACAATCGGACCAAAGACATGTGGAGGTGGACTGACCGCTTTAGACATGTCATTTCCCATCCCCAAGAAGCTGACACGAGCATTTCATCAACAGATATTCCAAATGGACAAGAAGAAAAGGAAGATACGTCTCAGGAATCCTCTTCGGACAATTGCAAGAGAAGATCTGGGCACCTTCCAGGTCGAACGCCTACGAAGATTCAAGAATATCACCATCAGGACAGGCACAGCCATGACCAAGATAAACGAAAATGCGATCGTGACCTCCAACGGAGAACGCATAGGCTATCGGTATCTTGTGGGTGCTGATGGGGCGGCTTCTCGAGTGAGAAACCATCTCGGATTAAAGAGAAGAATCAGCATGGGCATCCAATATATTCTTCCCACAAAAGCAGGACGAGTTGTGTGGTACAATAATCCCAGGAAGCTTGGAGCCGGTTATGGATGGGTATTTCCGCACAGAAAATTCACTTCTGCCGGAATCTTTTTTGACCCCCGGAGGATAAACATGCGAGAGGCCAAAGAAGCATTGCATGATATGCTCAGGGAAATGCACATTCCCTATGAGCATGCAAGATTTGAAGGTGCGCCGGTCAATTGTTTGTATGAGGGAATAAAGCATGGCAACATTTTCCTGGCCGGCGACGCAGCAGGTGTCACGTCTGCACTGACGGGCGAAGGGATATCGTTTGCCATGGCCACAGGGAAAGACATAGCCGAGCATATTCTAGGAACGAACACATCGTTCAGATACCTCAAGCAGATACTCAAGTATAAACGACGACAGGAACGGCTCCTTGCAATCGCGAATTTGGTCCGATCTCCCTGGCTACAAAAGATCGGGCTGGTGGGATTCATTAACCTTCTGCGCTTCCCCTGGTTCCAGAAATATATCGGGAATTAGGAATGGGAACGAGGAATGAAAATGGAGAAGAAGAACCAGAAAGCTCTTAAGGAAGTAAAAGATTCTAAGCGCATGATAACCATCCAGGCCATCGGCGGCTATGATGAGGTCGGGAAGAACATGACGGCAGTGACCGTCAACGGCGAGACCGTCCTCTTCGACATGGGCATCCAGCTGGACAACTACATCAAGCTGACCGAAGAGGGAGACATCATCAAATATTCTCCTGATGAGCTCATCGCTGCAGAGGCAGTCCCCGACGTCACCCTTCTCGGGAAGAAGGCCCTGCAGGTCAAGGCCATCCTGCCCAGCCACGCCCACCTGGACCACATCGGAGCCATCCCGTTCCTCGCCAGGCGCTTCAAGAAAGCAGGCATCTACGGGACCCCGTTCACCATGTCGGTGCTGAACAAGACCCTGCAGGACGAGAAGATCAACCTACCCAACAGGATAACCAGCGTCACGCCCAACAGCACGGTCAAGATAACCAAGAACCTGAAGGCCGAGTTCATCAACACCACCCATTCCACACCGCAGAGCGCCATGATCGCCCTGCACACGCCCGAAGGAATCATCCTCTACGCAAACGACTTTAAGTTCGACCTGTATCCCACGCTCGGGAAGAAACCCAACTTCGAGCGTCTCAAGGAACTGGGCAAGAAAGGCATCAGGGCATTGATCGTCGACTCGACCTATTCACGGTCCCACATGAAGATGCCTTCCGAATCGGTGGCCAAGCAGATGCTCAAGGACGTGATGCTCGGGACCGACAACAGGGGGAAAGGCATCCTCGTGACGACCTTCTCATCGCACATCGCGCGGCTCAAATCCATCATCGAATACGGCAAGAAGCTGAACAGGAAGGTCGTCTTCCTTGGAAGAAGCCTCACCAAATACACCTATGCTGCAGAAGACATCGGCCTGGTCCATTTCTCCAAGGAAGTGGAGCTCGTGCGGTACTGGAAGCAGATCAAACGCAAGCTCAAGCAGGTCGTCAAGGACGGCAAGCAGAAGTACGTGCTCGTCGTGACCGGTCATCAGGGCGAACCGAAATCCACCCTCTCCAAGATGGTGGACGAGAAGACCGACTACCGCTTCGGCCATGAGGACCATGTCATCTTCTCCTGCAAGACCATCCCCTCACCCACCAACATAGCAAACAGGGAATATCTCGAGCAGAACCTCAAGCACTATGGCGTGCGGATATTCAAGGACATCCATGTCTCAGGCCACGCAGCACGGGAGGACATCAGGGACCTGATCAATTTCGTCAGGCCCGAGCACATCATCCCCAGCCACGGCACGGTCGAGATGACCTCGGCCACGAAAGAACTCGCGAAGGAGATGGGCTATGAGACCGGAAAGACCGTCCACATGATGCACGACGGGACCGAAGTCCGCATCTGAGCATTCGCTCATTCTGCAGGAGTACACCGGAAAAGGTGTCGTCTGCTGACCCAGCCACCCCATAACATTTAATCCCACAACATTTAAATATGCATTCAACAGGGAACGACCCATAAAAGATACACCATTCGACCACAAAAAAGGACAAAAAGGAGTGATACTATGCCCCAGCACAAAGAGAACGATGATGATGCAATAACATCCATGATGCACGAGAATCGACGGTTTGATCCGCCGAAAGAAATGCTCGACACAGCTTACATCAAGAGCTTCGAGGAATACGAGCGGCTCCATAAGGAATCCATCGACAATCCCGAGACGTTCTGGGCAGAGAAGGCAGAGATGCTCCATTGGACCAAGAAGTGGGACAAGGTCCTGCGGTGGGACCCCAAAGAGGTAAAATGCGAGTGGTTCTCCGGAGGGGAACTCAACGTCTGCTACAACTGCATCGACCGCCATCTTGAAACCAAAGGAGACCAGCAGGCCATCATCTGGCAGGGCAACGAAGACGATGAGGTGCGTACCTTCACCTACAAGGAGCTGCATGCAGAGGTCTGCAGGTTCGCCAACGTCCTCAAGAAGCATGGCCTGAAGAAAGGGGACCGGATCTGCATGTACCTTCCCATGGTCCCTGAGCTCGCCATCGCCATGCTCGCCTGCTCGCGGCTGGGCATCATCCATTCCATCGTCTTCGGCGGTTTCAGCGCCGAGAGCCTCAAGGACAGGATCAACGACTCCCAGGCAAGGATGCTCCTGACCTCTGACGGTGGTTTCCACGGCCCGAAAAAAGTGCCGCTGAAGAAGAACGCGGACAAGGCATTGGAAGGGACCCAGACCATCGAGAAGGTCATCGTGGTCCAGAGGACCAGGGAAGACGTCGAGATGCGCGAAGGGAGGGACCTCTGGTGGCACGACGAGATGGAAGGCGTGACACCTACCTGCGAAGTTGAGCCCATGAAGGCAGAGGACCCGCTCTTCATCCTCTATACGAGCGGCACCACCGGAAAACCCAAAGGGGTCCTGCACACCACCGGCGGCTACCTGCTCTACACTGCCCTGACCTTCAAGTACGTCTTCAACTACCATGAGGGCGACATCTACTGGTGCACCGCAGACATCGGCTGGATAACAGGACACAGCTATATCACCTATGGGCCCCTAGCAAATGGAGCCACGACGCTCATGTTCGAGGGCATCCCCACCTATCCCGATGCAGGACGGTTCTGGCAGGTCGTCGAGAAGTTCAAGGTCAACATCTTCTATACCGCTCCCACGGCAATCCGCGCGGTGGCGAGGTTCGGTGACGAGTTCCCCGACAAGTACGACCTGTCATCGCTCAAGATCCTCGGTTCGGTCGGAGAGCCCATCAACCCCGAAGCATGGATGTGGTATCACACGGTGATCGGCAAAGGGAGATGCCCCATCATGGACACCTGGTGGCAGACCGAGACAGGAGGGTTCCTCATGACACCCTTGCCCTGCATGAGCCTCAAGCCAGGAGCTGCCATGCGTCCGTTCTTCGGCATCGACCCTGTCGTGCTCAAGGAGGACGGGAAAGAGGCAAAGGTCAATGAGGGCGGCAATCTGGTCATCAGGAAACCCTGGCCGTCCATGCTGCGGACCGTCTGGGGCGACCACCAAAGATATATCGAGACTTACTTCTCACGCTTTCCCGGCATGTATCTCACCGGCGACGGCGCCCGTGTCGATGAGGAGGGGGACTTCTGGATCCTTGGACGGCTCGATGATGTCATCAACGTATCAGGGCATCGTATCGGCACCGCAGAGGTCGAGAGCGCCCTCGTCAGCCATCCCATGGTGGCTGAGGCCGCGGTCGTCCCGTTCCCCCATGACATCAAGGGCCAGGCGCTCTACGCCTTCGTCACCCTGGACAAGGGCATCGATGGCAGCGACGACCTGGTCAAAGAGCTCAGGGAACATGTCTCCCAGGAGATCGGACCCATCGCAAAGCCTGACAAGATCCAGTTCGCCGAATCCCTTCCGAAGACCCGGTCAGGGAAGATCATGCGGAGGATCCTGAAGAAGATCGCTGCAGGAGAGGATGATGTGGGCAACATGACGACCCTCGCGAACCCTGAAGTGGTGGAGACGCTCATTTCAGACCGACGGTGATGCAACACCGGTCACTTCTTTTTTTGTTCTTTTCTGCTGTCTCTTGTTTTTATTCTTTCGGTCATTCTTTGTCGGAATGGACGCAAATGCTTCTGTTTGGAGAAGTTTATCGACGAGAAAGCCCGTTTCACCACATTTTTATGACGAAAGATGGGCGGTCTCCAATGTATATTCCCCACTAAGGATGATTTGGGATATCTTTAAATATATCCTATGTTTCTATACCACAGGAGTGCATGTTGTTATTTACTCTATGATAAGAAAAAGGGCGGTGGAAGGGAAGTTGTTGACACTAGCTACTGGTAAAAAACCATAACATTTTAATAGTAGTGCCCTAAACTTTATTTACTGTCTGATGGCTATTGTTATCAGGAAGTAAAAAAGAGGAGGGGGGGAAACATGATTGTCAAAGAGGAATTTTTAAGCAAACTGCGACGATATTTTTCATTGAACCTCTACGAGGTCAAGATATGGACTGCTTTACTTTCTAGAGGAGTCTCTACAGCAGGGGAGCTCTCAGACATAGCAAATGTCCCGCGATCCCGTTCATATGATGTTCTTGAAAGCCTTGAGAAGAAGGGCTTTGTCATCATGAAGCTGGGAAAGCCCATCAAGTACATCGCTGTGCCGCCCCAGGAAGTCCTTGAACGGGTCAAGAAGAACATGAAAGAGGACGCCGATGAGAAGATCAAACGGCTTGAGGACCTCAAGGCGACCGACGTGGTCGATGAGCTCAACGCACTTCATACCCAGGGCGTGGAACTGGTCGAACCGTCTGACCTGTCCGGCAGCCTCCGAGGAAGGCACAACCTCTACAACCACATGGAGCTCACCATCCGCAACGCCGAGGAGAGCGTGATCATCATGACCACGGCCCAGGGCCTGATGCGCAAGATCGAAGGCTTCCTGCCGACGTTCGAGATGCTCAAGAAGAGGGGAGTCAAGATAAGGATCGCGGCACCGGTCACCAAAGAGGCTCAGGGAGCCATCAAGGACATCGCCAAGTTCGCCGAGGTACGGAACACCGACGCCAAGGCGCGGTTCGTCATCGTCGACGGCAAGGAGATCATCTTCATGGTGATGGACGACAACGAGGTGCACCCGACCTACGATGTGGGTATCTGGGTCAACACGCCCTTCTTCGCTTCGGCACTGCAAAATCTCTTCGACATGGCCTGGAAAGAAATGAAGACCGTCAAAGTAAAGGCCAAATAAGGTCTTTTCTTTTTTTCTCTTTTCCTTTTTCTCAACCAGCACCTCTTCAGTGTGGCGTATCATAGCAGGACCTGTCAGGGAAGCACACTTCCATAACTCTTTTAAAGACCCGTTGGCTTTTCCTGTCCCGGATGACGCAGTTCGGTATCAAGGAAGGGACAAGCCTGCTCCTGGGAGTCCTGCTGGTCGTCTTCGGCCTGCTGCCCCAGTTCGGCATACGCTTCATCACCCTGCCCGGCAGGGTCTGGCCAGGAGTCCTGCTGGCTTCCCTCATCTTCCTCATCATCGACGGTTTCGGAGAACAGCATATGCTCAGGACACTGACCCTGCTCTCCGGCCTGCTTGTGGGGCTGTATCTTGCGTTGCCCATGGCCAACAACGCAGGATGGATAGGTTTCGGCATCCCGACATGGTCACTTTTATACGAGGGATATGTGCAGGGACTCTGCGGAGTGCTGCTCATCATCGGATCGGTCAAAACATGAGGTGTTACCAATGGAGATATTTCTAGACACAGCGAACATCGAAGATATCAAGAAAGGCGCCGAGATGGGTGTCATCGACGGCGTCACCACCAATCCCAGCCTTGTCGCGAAGGAAGGCAAGGATTTCAAGCAACGCATCAAGGACATCGCGAAGATCCCGCAGATACAGTCAGTATCGGCAGAGACCGTCTCTCTGGACGCAGAGGGCATGATCAAGGAAGCGCGTATCCTGTCGAAGCTGTCCAAGAAGGTCGTCGTGAAGGTCCCCATGACACCCGAAGGTTTGAAAGCGGTGAAAGCGCTCAAAAAAGAGGGCATCCGGTGCAATGTCACCCTGGTCTTCTCGGCCAACCAGGCACTTTTGGCTGCCAAGGCCGGAGCATACTACGTCTCGCCTTTTGTGGGAAGGCTTGATGACATCGGCCATACGGGCATGGAACTCATCGCCGAGATCAGGGACGTGTTCGACAACTATGGCTTCGACACCAAGATCCTGGCCGCGAGCCTTCGGCATACCGACCACGCGAAGCAGGCAGCATTGCTCGGAGCAGACATCATGACCATCCCGAAGAAGGTCCTGGACGGCATGTTCAAGCACGCCCTTACGGACAACGGCATCAAAAAGTTCCTGGAGGACTGGAACAGCATCCCGGCAAAGCTAAGAAAGATATAAAAATAGGTTTCAGCTAACTAGCAATTATGATGAATCTTTTCAAAGGCTATGAGAAATTAGTAGACAGCTACATCAATTGGAGAGCTAATACCTTCAATGTTTCTGAACAAAAAGCAGCCGATGAAACAGATCTCATCTCGGCTCTTGCGGGAGTGGTCGGCATAAGTGCAGCAGCGTTACTTGCGATATATGCATTCAACATTCTAGCACCAGAACAACAGAATGCAGTGATGAACAGCAGATTAGACAATAAGAATCAGGAAATTATCCAACCCACGCTGCCGAATACGGGCGCAGGCAATTATCATCTGAACGACATCGTCTGATTCTCTGATGATCCGGGTTCTTATGCTCTTTCTTCTTTGGCGAGGACCGTTCGTCTAAGACGTTCAGTCGTGCATGATTCGAATGCAAGTCTGAAGTGTATCAGAAATAAAAACAGTTGTTTTCATAGTTGATACAAAAGCTTTTTATATGTCAAAAAGAAAAACAACCCATGAGCATTTCGACAGCACTGAAAATCCTCCGGTTTTTTCTCGAAAATCCTTATAAAGAGATTCATCTTCGGGAACTATCAAGGACCCTGAAGATAAGCCCCTTTGCCATCAAGAAATATGCAGATATGCTCCTGGCAAACAACCAGATCGTGGAAAGGAAACAGGCGAATCTACGCATGTTCAGGGCAAACAACAGCAATCCGGCATACCGGCATCTGAAGATAGCAGAAAACCTGCAGAACATACAGGAAAGCGGTCTTGTTCCCTACCTCAAGGAAACCGTCCCTGCGGTGACATCGATGGTGCTTTTTGGATCGGTCGCCACAGGAACCGATGACAGGCAAAGCGATATTGACCTGGTGATCATCGGCAAGAAGACGAAGACAGACCTTTCCTCTTTCGAGAAAAAGCTCGGGAAACCCATCAATCACCACATCTTTTCCTGGGCTGAATGGAAGAAGAAGCAAAAACAGGACAGGGCGTTTTATCAGGACGTCATCATCAACGGTATCCCCCTCGAGGGAGAACTGCCGTTGGTGAAAGAACGATGAACATAGAGACGACGAAGGATTGTTT
>JAADFO010000069.1 GCA_013152815.1 Nanobdellati archaeon | reverse complement strand
ATTCCCGCCGACCGCCTGTTGAACAGGCACGGCCAAAGATCGACTGGCAGAACGAACGGCGCTGGCGGAACAAGAGACACCATCAGCAGGTGGGTTGTTACCTGAACAGTGCCAGACTGGGAGGAACGACAAAAAAATGCAGATTCTGAACTGAACGGGAAAATAAAAAGGAATAAAAAAGGAATAAACGCGGGTTTTCTGGTCTTTCTCTGTCTTCAGATTCTCCGCCTTCAGATCTTCTCTATCCCCATCATATCCCTATCGGCGGGCCCCAGAGGTTCCAGTTGAAATGGGTCATGAACTGGCTCTGCAGCTCGATGTCGTCCTCTCCATCAATGACCCTCTGTGCCGCCTTTGCGAGGCAGTGCGGACAGACATGCATCGGTTTCGAGCAGATGACACAGGCAGTACCCCTTTCGTCCCTCTTCCCGAACCCGTAGACTTCCTTCTGCATCTTCAGGAGCAGTGTCCGTCTATGTGCGCCTAGCCATGCCTTGAACTGCTGGCCAAGACAATCTGGGCAGATGGGGTTGGTGATGATCTCATCACACACGATGCATTGGTTTTCAGGGTATGCCCGGGTCTCCATTTTCACCACCTCCATGGCTACTTGGTATGCCGCGACAGCGCTGAAGCTGGGGTTCACCAGGACCTGCAAGAACACGAAGAAGAACCACGACGTCGACGCCCCTGCAGGCCCCCGGAAAAACCGGTCGCCTCAACAGACAAACGCGACGTGTCGGTAGGTCAGCTTGATGTCTACGATGAAGAGGACTTCCATGAGCCTTTCCCACATAGACGCTAACATACCGTACATACAATGACCCCCACCTATAAATAATTTATGGAAGCGCAGGATATGCTTTCCGCTTTTCCAGAGAGCTACCTGTCCTGGGCTAAGGGGTTAACTATTTAAATGCTCAAGACCAGAATCCTCCCATGGAAGACATCATCATCGGGCGTTCTCTTGAGGACAGAAAGCGATTGGGAACAGATGGCACCATCTTCTTGGGGAAGCATTACATCACCATGGGGCGCTCGACCTCCCTATCGAACAGGGTGCTCATGGACATCGCGACCAGTCATGTCATCATGATTGCCGGAAAACGCGGCGGGGGAAAGTCATACACCCTGGGTGTCATGGCCGAAGGGATGGCCGATCTCCCCCAGAACATCAAGAAGAACCTCTCGTTCATCCTTCTCGACACCATGGGGATATACTGGACCATGAAGTATCCGAACAAGAAGGAAGAGCCGCTTCTCAATGAATGGGGACTCAAGGCAAAACCGCTCAATGTCCGGATATTCACCCCTGTCGGTTATTTCAACGACTACAAACAGAAGGGCATACCGACGGACGTCCCTTTCTCCATCAAACCGGTCGAACTCTCTGCCACAGACTGGGCGACCTCCTTCGGCATCAGGGAGACCGAACCCATCGGCGTCCTCCTGGAACGGGTCATCGGCGATCTCAGGGGTGCCGGAAAAGACTATTCCCTCAAGACCATCATCGCCAGGATACAGAAGGACGAGAGGGTGCCCGGCGAGGTAAAGGATGCCCTTGAAGCAAGGTTCATCAATGCAGACCGCTGGGGGGTCTTCTCGGACAAGGGGACACCCCTGGCAGACCTTGCGGCCCCGGGCCAGGTCTCTGTGCTGGATGTCTCCTGCTATGCCACCGTTCCCAACGGCTGGGCCATAAAGGCGATGGTGGTCGGTCTCGTGGCTCAGAAGCTCTTCATCGACAGGATGCTCACCCGAAAAGACGAGGAGTTCTCACAGATCGACAGCGCACTCCATTATTTCTCTGAGGAAGAGCAGCCCCAATCACAGAAGATCCCCCTGGTCTGGCTCATCCTGGACGAGGCCCATGAGCTTCTGCCGCGCGACGGCATGACCACCGCCTCTTTGCCGCTCATCAGCATCATGCGAGAGGGGCGTCAGCCGGGCATCTCTCTCGTGCTTGCGACCCAGCAGCCAGGGAAGATCCACACCGATGTCATGACCCAGTCTGACACGGTCATCTCCCATCGGCTCACCGCCAAGATAGACACCGAAGCGCTGGGCATGATCATGCAGAGCTATATGCGTGAAGGCCTTGATGTGCAGCTGGACAATCTTCCCCGTGTGAAGGGGGCTGCCCTCATATTCGACGACACCAACGAGAAGCTGTATCCCATACGGGTCAGGCCGAGATTCACCTGGCATGGCGGAGAAAGCCCGTCGGCTGTCCATCCGAAGAGCAAACTTTTCGACTTCTGAGCCCAAAAGCATAAATATCCAGGAGACTTGCTCTGTCTTGAGGGGTTGCAATGGTTTTTTCAAAGGCATTTCCACGACGGTCAGACAAATCAGCGTATCCTAACTGGCAGGATGTCTATC
Source organism: Nanobdellati archaeon (assembly GCA_013152815.1). Classification (GTDB taxonomy): domain Archaea; phylum Nanobdellota; class Nanobdellia; order Woesearchaeales; family JAADFO01; genus JAADFO01. The sequence goes on along the minus strand of JAADFO010000069.1, from coordinate 11,187 downwards.
TCTCTTCTGATGAGGAGCGCCTGGTGGACGAGGCAGCAAGAGCCACCAACATCCGGCTCATGGAGGAATGCCTGGACGACGCAACAAAGATCATGCGTTCCCGGAGCATGAAGGATTTCGACACGAGCAGGGTGAGGCTTGCCATAGCGCTCTTCGAGAAACGCGCTTCCCACTCGGTCTTCTGGAAAGAGGAAAAGGCCAGGGAGAAGTTCGACGCAGAAGAGCAGCAGCCACAGGGACCAGCGCTGCGTAAATAATTTATACTCCTGTCCCCGAAGGCGCCCCATGGCGTCCTTTGTCCGCAACAAAGACTTTCTCAGCCTCATCCTCGGACAACTGCTCTATTACATCTCCCATTGGTTCTCCTGGGCCATCTTCCCGGTCTATCTCCTCGCCAACGGCTATTCCTTCATCGACCTGGTCTTGTTCTATCTTGTCGCTTTTTTCACCACCATCGTCGTCCAGACCTTCTTCCATACCCGAGGGATGAAACGCATCATCACCCGCGGCCTGTTCCTCCGTCTCATCATGGTCCTCCTGTTGGTGCATCTCTTCTTCCGCTGGCAGCTCTGGCTCCTGGCCATCATCTACGGCACCTTCTGGAGCTTCTTCTGGGTCGTCTACAACATCCGCTATTTCGAACTGACCACCGAAGGAGGGACGGCCTTTGCCTCAGCCATCCTCGCATCCATCGGACCCATCGTCAGCGTCCTTGTCCCTCTCCTGACAGGTCTCCTTTCGGGAGTCATCGGGTTCCAGACCTCTTTTCTCCTCAGCATCCCGTTCCTCTTCGCATCCTGGTATGCCTTCAAGAAACTCCCTGCCAAGAATGCAGAATACAACATCGTCCGTGCCCTCGCTTCCATGCAGAACCTCAAGCGGCTGCTCTTCATCGACGGCTTCTGGCAGGCCAGCTACTATGTGCTCATCCCCATCATCACCCTCTCCTATGTCCACAGTCCGCTCGGATTCGGAGCATTCCTCTCCTATCTCGGAATCATCGGTGTTCTGGCTTCATTCGTGCTGAGCCGTCTTGCCGACCGATACAGGAACCGTTCCATCTTCATCTATCCTGCCACCATCTTCATGGCCGCTTTCACCATCGCCGCCGCCTTCACCGATTCTTTCTGGGGCTGGCTTATCGTCGTCGGCCTGTTCAGCTTCTTCCGTGGCATCGCCAGCCCCCTGATGATGACCGTGGTCATCGACTCCAAGAAAGACCTCCATGACGCGATGCTCGGCAGGACCTATCTCCTCATGGTCGGAAGGTTCTTCGGGACGCTTTCGGTGCTTGTCAGCTTCTCTCTTCTCGGCAGTTTCCGCTATTCCCTGATCCTTGTCGGCCTGGTGGCGGCAGGCTATCCTTTTATCCTCTTCACTACCAGGGTCTATGATACTGTGGACCGACGCATGCGCTATGCGGCGAACCACCGCTTCCGTGTCATGGTCCGGCTCTTCGTCGCTTCTCCGCTGATGTTCTTTCCCCGGCGCATCCGGAAGCGCTGGCCGTCGGTGACCCAATTCTGGAGCGATCTCAAGATCAACCGGATGCTCCGGCGCTGATGCGGCCGAGAAGGGGTAGGCATCTTCTGCTGCGGATCCCGGAGAGAGAGGATGAGCTATGCCTATGGACACTCTTGAGAACTGAACCATGGAACTGAATGCTCCTCTGGGAGGCATTCATTCCTCTTTTTCTTCTGTCCCTTCTTCAGAGCGGACGAACACCATCGCGTGCAAGGCCATCTTTCCCTGCCACACCCTCCTGTCCTCCTGTTTCTTGAACCGGTATCGTCCGGCCCATTTCTCGATGGCAGGAACAGAATTTGTCAATACTGCTATCTTCCCTTCACTGGCCAGCACAAAATCGGCCTGGTAGAACAGTTCTTTGTAGAGCTTCTCTATCTCTGAACTTTTCACCCTGGCGCTGGTCTCCGGCGGCCGCGTCACGATCAGATCCACAGTTCCCTTGTCGAACTTGGTGTCGAGCCATTCCACATCGACCTTGGAGAACTCCACTAGCTTGTGGACATCGGCGATCTTCGCATTCTTCTTGGCGTTCGCCAGGAAATGAAGCTGGGAAGCATACCCGTATGCCTCGATCTTCTTTTCCGTCTGTTCCCTGTCCATGGCTTCGAGCACTTGCTGGGTATCGAGACCATGGAAGAAAGCGACGCTCTCCAGACCGAGATGGTCCTTGGTGAACGCGTGGGCCGACCGTCCGTTGCTCTTCAGCGCCGCTTCGATGGGCAGGAGGCCATCCCTGCAGAACGGATCGACCAACACCTCTCTTTTGCTGAAGCCTGCCAATCGGAGCAGGGAGTAGGCGAGGGTCGCCTTGAGGGAGAGGGCGGTGGTGAACAGGCGATAGGGACGCTTCGACAGGTCCAGCGGGCAGAGGTCTATACCGACGGTGCAGTCGTTCCCCTGCAGACAGATGAAGACGGTCACAGGCGCTTCCTCGAGATCCACCCCTGGCTTGAATCCCTGCTGTTCCTCTACTGCGGCGATGATCGCTTCACCTGCTTCCTCGGCGAGGGTGTTCGACGAGAAATCATGGTCTCCGACGCGTCTGCACTTCACCCTGAACGCATCGTCCTTATCGATGAATGACCGGTAGTCGCAGCTTCGAAGAAGCGTCTTGATGTTCTCCAGGCCGCCCTTCTCGATATTGCAGGAACCGAGGTAATGTGCAACCTTATGGATGCTCTGCCCGAGATAGATGAGCCGCAGGAGGTCCTCTTTCTTCCCTGCGTTGAACCTGACCACGGCGCCGCCTGCAGCGACCTCGGTCTTCTTTGCCCTCGTGAGTTCCGCGATCTCTCTGGCGGCGACATCTTCCATCCCCTGATGGCACACCACAAATGAAGGATAGCCCATGTATCCCGGCAAAGCCTATCGCCGTTATAAACCTTCTGTTCTGGTCTGCAGGATAGGCAAAGGGGTACAGGCGGGGGAGCGTGGGTGAGGAGGTATCGTCGGCGGTGTGCCTCCTTTGCATGAACAGTATGCCTTACATCATCTGAAGAATGAGCTGTCAGAGGGTCAAAGATGCTCTTCCTGATCCGTCTTTTCCATCTTGGCTATGTCTTCCTGTTCGAGGATGAGCTGGTCATCCTCTGTCTCCACGATATTGACAGCGGCCTGGTCCTCTTCCTTCGCCACCTCTTCCTCCTGCAGGATCTCCTGCTCTTCATGGATGACCCGGGCAGCAGAGACCACCTGGTCATCCTTCTTCAGGCGCATGATCCTCACGCCCTGGGTGTTCCTGCCTATCTTTGACACGCTTCTCACAGGAATCCTGATGATGATGCCCGACCGGGAGATGATCATCATCTCGTCCTCTTCATCCACCGGGCGTATGGCCACCACCTTTCCGTTCCGCTCATTCACCTTGATGTTGATGACACCGAGGCCGCCGCGGTTTATCCTGCTGTACTCCACGAGGGGAGTCCGTTTGCCATAGCCTTTCTCTGTGATGGTAAGCAGCGACCTGTCCTCGGAGGCGACGACCATGCCTATGACTTCATCATCGCCTTTCAGTCTCATGCCGATGACCCCTTTGGCGGTCCTTCCTATGGGGCGCGCATCCCGTTCGCTGAACTTGATGGCATTGCCGTTCTTGGTCGCCAGGAGGATGTTCTGGCTGCCGTCCGTTATCCTTGCGCCGATGAGTCGGTCGTCCTTATCCAGGATGATGGCCCGGATGCCGCCTCTACGGGGTTTGGCATAGGCCGAGAGGACGGTCTTCTTGATGATGCCCTTCCGGGTGGCGAGCAGCAGATACTTGTCGTCCTCGAATCTCCTGACCGCGATCATGGCGGTCACTTTCTCCTGGTTGTTCTTCTCGATGAGGTTGACGATGGGCTTTCCTTTGGATGTCCTGGTCCCTTCGGGGATCTGATAGACCTTGAGCCAATGGACCTGGCCCGATTCGGTGAAGCAGAGGATGAACGAATGCGTGTTGGCCACAAAGATCTTCTCGACAAAATCCTCGTCCCTGGTCCCTGTGCCGATGATGCCCTTGCCGCCCCTGTTCTGCTTCCTGTAGGCATCGAGTGTCTGTCTCTTGACATAGCCGAGCCGCGTGACGGTGACTACCTGATATTCGCTCTCTATGAGGTCTTCGATATCGATATCATCCTCCTCTGCGTCGAGGATTTCGGTCCTGCGCGGGTCACCATAGGCAGCGATCACGTCACGCATGTCCTCTTTGATGATGCTGTATATCCTCTTGACATCGCCCAGGATTGCTTTGAGCTCTTTGATGAGTTCCAGGAGCTTCCGATGCTCTTTCCGGATCTTCTCCCGTTCAAGGCCGGTCAACCTCTGGAGCCGCATCTCCAGGATGGCAACGGCCTGCCTCTCTGACAGGTCATAGCTCTCTATCAGCTCTTTCTTTGCTATGGCCGTCTCCTTGGCACCCCTGATCAGGGCGATTATCCTGTCGATATGGTCCAGTGCCACGATAAGGCCCTCTAGGAGATGGGCCCGTTCCTCGGCCTTCCTGAGGTCATGGGCGGTCTTCCTGGTGACCACCTGTTTCCGATGGTCTATGAACACGGAAAGCAGTTCGTGGAGGTTGAGTACCCTGGGCTGGTTCTCCACCAGACCGAGCATGTTGATGCCGAAGGTGACCTGGAGCCTTGAATGCTTGAGCAGCTGGTTGACCACAATCTCGTCGTTGGCGTCCCTCTTCAGGTCGATGACGATCCGGATGCCGTCCTTATCAGACTCATCCCTGATGTCGGCGATGCCCTGCACCTTCTTGTCTTTGACGAGCCCTGCAATCTGTTCGATCATCTGTGCCTTGTTGACCATGTAGGGGATCTGGGTCACGACTATGCGTTCATGCTCCCCCTTCTTCTCTATCGTGTGTACCGACCTGATCTTCACCTTGCCATGGCCGGTCTTATACGCCATGCGTATGCCGTTGAGCCCGATGATCCGGGCGCCGGTAGGAAAGTCCGGACCTTTGATGGTGTCCATCAGCTCAAGAGGGGTGAGTTCGGGGTTGTCGACGAGCCTGATGACTCCCGCAGCGACCTCTGATAGGTTGTGCGGCGGGATGTTCGTGGCCATGCCGACGGCGATGCCGGCACTGCCGTTGACCAGAAGATTGGGTACCCGTGCAGGCAGGACCGAGGGCTCTTTCAGGGAATCATCGAAGTTCGGGGTGAAATCGACGGTCTCCTTGTCTATGTCCACGAGCATCTCTTCGGCGAGCTTCTGCATCCTCGCTTCGGTGTATCGCATGGCAGCTGCCCGGTCACCGTCCACCGATCCGAAATTTCCCTGCCCGTCGACCAGAGGATATCTCAACGAGAAATTCTGTGCCATGCGGACCAACGCATCATAGACAGCGGTGTCTCCGTGGGGATGGTATTTGCCCAGCACCTCTCCGACGATCCTTGCTGACTTCTTGAAAGGCTTCGCATGGAGAAGGTTCAGTTCACTCATGGCGTAGAGGATCCTCCGATGGACCGGCTTGAGCCCGTCCCGCACATCGGGGAGCGCCCTTCCGACGATGACGCTCATGGCATAGTCCAGATAGGACTGCTTCATCTCGTCTTCTATCTCTCGTGGCATGTCAGAAGGATCGTCTTCCTGCTTGGCAGGGCCCTCCTCTGGAGCGTCCTCTTCCCGTCTCCGTCGTACTGCTTCAGATGGATGGCTCATATTCTTAGTTCTCCTCGGTAAAATGCATGAGAAAAGCAACTTTCACGGCTTTTTATGTGTTGCTGTTTACGTGCTTCATCTCGTGATCTCTTTGACTATATGACCTTTTGCAGTGAACGACCGGCCGCAATAGACACACTGTTTCCTCTTGCCGCCGAGGATCCTTGTCCTCGTAGCATACTTCATCCTTTGTTTGCACTTCGGACACTGAAGGAGGAGCATCATCCTATCCCTCCCGCCCACCGGTCCCTTTGGGTCTTTCCAGGACACTCTCTTCCAGCTCTTCATCAAAGGGATCCTTGGCCGGCCCATCTGGTCCTTGTCCTTCCCCCCCTTTCCCTGCCTCTTCTGTTCCTCTGCTTTCCTTGTCCTGTCCCTTCGCGCCTGTTTTCTCAGGCGTCTCTTTCTTCTCATGATCCGGGGAGGTGACTTCTTCCTCTTCTGCTGCAGGATCTTCTTCTCCTTCGTTCTTCCGGTCGTCTGTGGCCTTTTCGGTGTCTGTCCCTTCTGCAGGGGGGAGCTCTTGAAGCCCTTCTCCGGCAGGTCTGTCCCTGTTCTTTTCCGCGGTCTCCTGTCCGGGTTCGTCGACCACCTCCAACAGGCCAAGATGCTCGGTCTCCTCTTCTTTGACCTGGGTTGCCCTGTCTGCTCCGTCCTTTTCGTCATAGGTCTCCAGGACGTTGCCTTCTTCTCCTTCAGAAGACAAAGACCCCGGTCTCTCTCCGGCCGGTCCTGAGGATGGCAGGGTCTTCTGTTCCGGCCCTTTGATGTTCCTTGCGCTGAGCACCTCTTTTATCGAATGGTTGCCTTCCAGCTCAAAATAGCGGAAGAACTTCTCGGTGAGCTTGACTATGCGGGTGCGTTGGAATTTCTGCCGCGTGATGAACCCCATCTCTTCGAGTTCCTTCAGATGGTCATAGGCCTTGTTCGTCCGTATCTTGATGATGTCAGACTGTTTGACCGGGTTCTTCCAGGCGACCACGGCCAGCGTCTCGATGACCGTCCTGGAAAGTTCGGTGTCAGCGACGATGTTTCGGACCAGGGCCAGATACCGCTCCCTCACGGTCAGTTTCCATCTGCTTCCGTCTTCCACCAGCATGAGCGGACTCTTCTGCCGGTCATAGCGTTCCCTGACGCTCTCCAGGGCTTTCTTCACAGCCTTCTCGTCCTTCTCCTTGACCAGACGGGCTATGGCCTCTAATTCTGTGCTCTTGCCGATGGCGAAGATGATCGCCTCTGCCCGGTTCTGGAGCTCAAGAAAGGATGCATCATCCATGTGCGTTTCCCTTCTCTTCCTCTTTCCTGCTCTCTTCAGACCCTTTCGGTTTCTTGTTGTCCGGTTTCTTGTCGTCCTTGTTTTCCCGATGCAATCTCCAGGCGGTCCCTTCTTTCTGTATCATCCCCTCCTTCTTCAGGCTTGCGAGGACTTTGCTGATGCCTGCGGGGTCGGTTCCGGTCATCCGTGCAAGAAGCTGCTCTTCCTTGGGTCCGTCCAGCAGGATCAACCGTATGACATTACGGTAGAGGTTCACGATATTGTTGGAGAGGACAGCGTTCTGCTGTCGGAGATTCTTCGCAAGCATGTCTATCTCGTGGAGCTTCGCCAGAAAATCATTGAGGAAAGCCATGATCTCGTGGGCCTTGAGCCGTGGCTGCTCCGGTTCCAGCACTTCGATGGAAGAAGGCATATAATCGATGCAGAACCCGTTCAGGACGGTGATGTTCTTGGCCCAGAACTCCACGTCCACAAACATGGAGTGCAGGCCCCCGATCTTCTTGGTCCTCGAATACTCTTTCTTGACGATGGTGAATGAATCGCTCTTGTCGAGTTCTCCCACAAGGGTCTTGAGGGTGTGCTTGACATGAGGCTCGGGTTTTCCCAGGACCTCGATGACCGATCGCACCATCAGCTGGCCGTGCTCCAGCCGGTCGGCATGGCTGAGCTCGGGTCTCGTCGGAAGGACCTCTTTTTTCGTCCCTTTCTTCTCGCCTTTCTTGTTGAAAATCATGGTCTTTCCTGAGAGACGTCATGTTTATATAGCTTTTCCATGAGCTTTTCATATACTGTTCTTTATAAATCTCCCTGCCTGTTCATGCCAGATCTTCCGCCCGGTAGCGCAGCAGAGCTCCGATGCCGCCCAGGCCCTGGAGCTGTTTCCCTGTCTCGTGTTCGGTTGATATGATGCGTACCTTTCCCTTGTTCTGTTCGGTGAGCTTCATCAGACCATCGAGCACAGCATAGGTGTCTTCTTCTCTGCTCGTCCGGATGAGTGTATCGGTCACCAGGAGGGTCTCTACCGCTCCGCGCCTTGTTGCCTGTTCTACCTGTCCCAGCCCGTAGGTCGCCTTGCCTCTCTTCCCTATCTCTTCGAGGAGCTCTTCCACGAGCAGGCTTTCCTGGGTCATGCGGTCCTCTTTGAGGACCTGTTTCACCTCGTCCCTCTTCAGGACCTCATTGATGGCATTCTTCGATACCGATGAACAGGTAGCAAGCGTGATGATCTTCTTCAACGGATGAGCGACCCGTTTCATCAGGTCCTCTTTGAAGAACCCTGGAGACGCGAGAAGGATGTGTTCGAGTCCATAGCGTTCCCGGTACTGGTCGAGGATCCTGACGACATCACCATAGAAGTCGCCAGATGCCTTGCTCTCTTTCTCTTTCTTCTGAGGTTGGCCAGAGAGTTCGCTGAGCACTTCGACCGTGTCTCTCCTGAAAAGCGCGAAGATGGCATCTTCCCGGTCATGGACGCAGATGAGGATGCTCGGTCTCGTGCTCTTCTGTGATTCGTCCAGGCGGTCGAGATGGTACCTCAACCACTGCTTCTTCGTCACCATGACTGTGCTGCCGATGCCTATGTCGATGGCCTGGTAGCTTCCTCTGGGGACATCCTCCGGGCCGTCCATGATCTTCCCGTTCAATCTCACCAGGTCCTTGCCGTACTCTATCTTGTCGACGGCTATGACCACGGTGAACTGTCTTCGGGAGACCTTCTGCTTCTCCCCTTCTTTCCCGAGCTTGATCTTGCGTTCGGCCTTTCCTCTGACAATGTCCTGGGGGTCGATGAGGTGAGAAAGATACCAGAGGTCGTCCGGGTTCTCTGTGAGCAGCTTCACCTCTCCCTTCTTGAGGTCTTTGTGGAGGATTCTCATGGTTGTTATGATGCAGGAACCATATATAAATCTTCTTTAGAATGGTCTTGTCTTCCGGTTTAGGCAACAGGTTCCAATTCGCCTTTTTTGCCAGAAAGGTTGTCAGGAAGCTCGACACGTTTTGCGTCGAGCCGTTCGTCTTTCAGCTCCCGACGCTCTTCCTTGCGTAACTCTTCGAGATATTCCTTCATCTCCTCCTCCTTCTCCTGCAGCTGCATGATGAGCGAGGCCTCTTTCCCGATCTTCCGCTGGAGATTCTCAGATGCCTTCAAATACCCATTCATCAGGCCTTTCTTTGTGCTGTACTTAACGTGATCTCTGAGAAGACCTATTTGATACGTTATCTCCTTGAGCTGGGCCCGCAGGACCTCATGGTATCCTTCGAGCAACTTCTTCATCGTTCGGTCATCCTCATACATCGTCCGTTCCTGCGGCAGTTCTCGCTTCTCCAGGGAAAGCTCTTTCTTTTCCAGCCTGCCTTTTTTCCTCAGCATACGAACGGCCCTTCTCAGTCGTCCGCCCTGTTCCTGTCTGCTCTCTGATATCTGTTCCCATCTTCGGTACCGCTTCACTTTCTTGATGTCCCTTCTGCTCCATTTCTCTTCTTTGATGATCCGTCTCAGATAGAAGTGTTCCTTCTTCTCATCTCGGACGATGTCCCTGAGCTCGTCGGCCTGCAGCGTGATCAGATGACCAAGGCGCCGTGCGTTGGCAAAAGCCGCCAATACCAATGGTTTCTCCCTTTTGGACAAAGATCCTTCTCTTGTTCCTTTCAGCCTGGCGACCTGCTTCGCATAGTCCAGATTCTCCATTGCCAATGAACGTTTCTGCGAGAAAAAGGTCATGGTCTTTCCGGTGAGCTGACGCTGTTCATCATCCAATGCCAAAAGCGATGCATCATCCTTGATTATGTCTCTGGTATCTTTCCTGATATCCCTGTCCAAATGTTCCTCTTGTCCATTTATCCATACGGCATCTCTCCTGTGCCGACGATGTCGCCGTATCATGACATATCCAGAATATCCGGTCGCAAGAGTAGCTCCTGCCCACATATACCAAATCATGCTTGCTTTAAAGGAACCGTACCTATTTATACTTGTCGGGGCTGTTGCATGTCTCTCCATCAATCCCTCTTTTGCTACGGCAACATTTAAATAGCAGAACGGCTATGATTGTGCTATGCAGAATAAAAAAGGCCAGGATGGAGGGGGTGCTGCTGCACTTGTGGCCATCATCGCCCTGCTCATCGTCCTCTATGTGCTGTTCCTTCCTCCTGACATACGCCAGGACCTGCTGGATGATCGCGGTTCAGGCGGTTCTACATATCTTGCGAACAAAGAAGCTGTCTTGCTCTCGGAGTCGCCGGGCCGGCTCGATTTCCTCTCTTTCAAAGAATATGAACACGACATCTCTCCCATCTATCTTCTCAAGACATCCCAATCAGCTATCCTGAAGACCTGGAATTCCTTCACTGTCCGGAGCGGGGTATTCGACAAGAAATTCTATGCCACACGATTCTCCATCGGAGACCTGGAGCACACCAACAACATCCTGCTCTCTTTCATCGTGCGCGAATCCCAGGGGGATCTCATCATCAAGCTCAACGGCGAACAGATATATGACGGCAAGATATCCTCCTTCAACCCAGACCCCTTCCTCCTGCCGCCCGACCTCATCAAGGAAGACAATCTCCTGGAATTCGAGGTCTCTTCGGTCGGCTGGCGCTTCTGGTCCACCAACACCTACACCATCGAGAACATGAAGGTCGTCGCCCAGATAACCGACACATCGCGCCAGGAGTCCAGGAACGTCTTCGTCGTCCGCGACATGGAATATTTCAACCTCGATTCAGCCCTGCTCAAGTTCACCCCTGCCTGCAACCGGCTCTCGGTGGGCCAGCTGCAGATAACCCTCAACGGCCACGAGCTCTTCGACGGCATCCCTGATTGCGGCATCCCCAACACTAAGGAGTTCTCTCCCGCCCTCCTGAACCGCGGTGAGAACAAGGTCATCTTCAAGACTGCCAAAGGAAGCTATCTCATCGACGGCATCATGGTGAAGACCCAGCTCAAGGAACAGAACTATCCGCTCTACAGCTTCAGCCTCAACGACACCTATTGGCAGGACCTTGTCGATGGTCGGCTCGATCTGGAGCTCAGGCTCCATTTCCTCGATGAGCCTGGCAGGAAACAGGGCATCGTCTACTTCAACGGCATGACCCTCAGCTTCTCGACCACGGACAAGGAATGGTCCAAGAGCATCACCGGCCAGGCAGAGGAAGGCGACAACTGGGTCAAGCTCACCCCTGACCGGAATGTCCTTGACGTCACCAGGCTCGAGGTCGTTCTCGTCGGCCGCAAC
>JAADFO010000068.1 GCA_013152815.1 Nanobdellati archaeon | reverse complement strand
CCGGACCAGAGAGGTTCAGTGCACTTCCTGTGACCGTTGCATTGGTGGCGGTACTGACGAAACCGACCGCACCATAGCTGCTGTTGGTCGCATTGGCTGCAGAGCCAGAGAGGCTCACAGCACTACCGGGCCAGGTGGCGTTCTGGGCTGTGCTGTTGAAGCTCAACGCACCATAGGTAGCGGTGGCATTGGCAGCAGGACCTGAAAGGCTGACCGAACCGCCGGTCAATGACGCATTGATGCCATCGCTCACAAAGGCAAGGGCGTTCATCGTCGTATTGGTCGCGTTCTGGCCAGGACCGGTAAGCTGCGACAGGGCATTTCCTGTCAGGGAAGCGTTGATGCCGGTGGCATTGAAGCTCAACGCACCATAGGTCTTTGTCGCATTGGCAGCAGGACCTCCGAGAGAGACCGCGCCATAGGTCACGGTGGCATTGCTTTCAGGGCCGGTGAGGTTGACGGCTGAACCAGATACGGTCGCGTTGACATCGGTGTCGTTGATGGCGAAATAGCCGGAATTGGCAGAGGTGATGTTCGCTGCGGTGGCGGGCCTGGTCGCGTTGAAGGTGTAGGGTCCTGCGATGCTGCCGGTGAGGGTCGCGCTGGTCGCTGCGGTGCTCGAGAGGTCATAGTAGGGGGCGTTGGTGTTGATGCTGAAGACGATGCTGCTGGCTGCCTTCTGTGAGAGGTTGTCGCTCGCCGTGATGTTGACGAAGATGTCTGCCGTGTCCAGGGTCCCTGTCGTGACGTTGCAGGTATAGGTGCTTGATGCGAGGCTGCAGGTCAGGTCGGTCCAGTTGTAGACCGTGCTGTTCACCGTCACCTGGACGCTGGAGGTGTTGAGGCCGATGCCTGCCTCGAGCAGGGTGAACTGGATGTTCGGCGTGGTGTCGCTGACCGACCAGCCGTTCTTGGGTGACACATAGGTGATGGTCGGTGCAGAGGTATCGAGGATGATGGAATCATTGACAGCAGAACCGCTGTTCCCGGCATGATCTGCTGCCCAGACATAGACCGTATAGGTCCCGTCAGAAGAGACGGTGATGGAACCTGTCGAGGCGGTACTGGCAACAGCTGTTCCGTTGGTGCTTCCTGCATAGTCGGTGGTGTTGTAATAATAGTATCTGATGCCCGAGGTGGCGTCGGTGAAGCCTGACCAGTTGAACTCCAGCGTGGAGTTCGTCGTGTAGACCGCTCCGCTCTCCACCGTGACCGCTGCAGAGGCGGCGGAAGGTGCAGTATTGTCGACCGTCAGGTCGGCTGCGCTCGTATCAGTGGTGCTGGTAAGACCGCTGGCGTCTGTGGCATTTGCTCGGAACCGGTATGTCGTCGCATCGCTCCCGTTCGTAGTATCATAGCTTACATTATAGTAGACGTCGGTCGTGGTAGAATCCGCGCCCACAAGGGTCCACGTCGACCCTGAATCTGTTGAGACGTAGAAGTACACCGCAGAGACCGTGGTGTTGCCGTTCAGGTCAGTGACGGTCGCGTTCAGGTCGATGCTGCCAGAGACGTTCTCCCCGCCGTCTGGATAGACCCAGGTGACCGAGGGGGCTGTGGGACTTCTTTCCGTCATCCGGGTGGTGCTTACTGCAGTGGAATTGATGTTGCCGGACGTGTCCTTGGTCAGGATGATGAGGGTATAGGGGGTGAACTGAGTGAGGTTAGTGGCATTGTACGCCGCGGTCGAAGAGTTGAGCGCGGTATAGAGCACTGTGTTGCCGCTGCTGTTGGTGACGTTGACCAGCGTATTGTTGAAATCCGCGTCGCCGGGGTTGGTCCAGGTCCAGTACAGTGAGCTGTTCGTCCTGCTGGCATTGGTCAGGCCGGTGATGGTGTCCGGCGCATTTGAATCAGTGGTGATGTACGTGAAGACACCGATATCATCGGTGGAGTTCAGGACCACGGCACTGGAATTGTGCAGGGTCGCGATAAGCTCCCAGGTGTAGGTGGCGCCGATGGATGCGCTGATGTTGATGGAGACCGTCGTGTTGGCGAGAGCAGTGAGGTTTGCTACGGTACTGTTCAACGCTGCGGTCCCGCTGGTGCCCAGGAAATGGACCGTCAGGTTATAGGCCCGGAGAGTATTATCGTTGTTCACGATGGTAACATTGTAATTTGCAAGAGCGCCTCCTGTCGTGGTCACGCTGAGCCGGCTGTCGTTGATGAAGGTCAGGTTATATACTTCACCGGATCCGCCGACCGTATAGGTCGAGAATCCAAGAGAAGTGGGGATCTTCCATTTGACCCAGCCTTCGGTGCTGTTGGAATCGTTGAGCGTCGCCTGGCCTGTGACGTCCTGACAGTTAGAGAGGTTGTTCTCGTCGCATTTTGTCAGGACGGTGCCGGTTCCGGGGAGCTTGATGAGGATCGCGCTGACCCCCATGTTCTGGGCCATGTCGAGCCAGTCCTGGTTGCCGATGCCGACATAGGTGGAGCCGGACTGGTTCGTCACGTTGAACGCTGTCGAGAGGTTGAAATCGAGCGTCTTGGCAAAGTCGACGCCCTCAAATTCGATCTCCCAGTTGGCGTCGGTATTCTCGAACTTGATCTTCGCGTCCGTGAGCCGGTTTGACCTGTTGCTCGCGTTGTTGAAGGTGATGTTCTCATAGGCGGTGCCGTTCCAGAGCTGGATGGTCGTCGTGTTGACGAGCGAGTTCGACGAAGGGGAGAAGCTGAACTGGAAAGGCACCGGTTGTGCTGCATCCAGTGTCGTGAAATTGAGACATGCGCTGGTGCCGCAGTTTCCTGCCTTGTCGCAGTTCTTGATCTTGTAGAGATAGGTCGTGTTCGGACTGAGCGTGATGGGAGATCCCAAAGAATCGGAGTCGTTGTTACCGATGCCGAGATCGTGCCAGGGCCTGTAGTCATCGAAGCTGAAGGTAGGATCGCCAAGATCATAGAAGGTGTGGGTCGGATTGCCGCTGGCGCAGGAGTTCAGGAAGAGGAGCGTGGCATTGGTCGGCTCGTTGGTCGTCCAGTGCATGAACACAAAATCGTTGTATGGCTCTGCTCTGGCGCTGAAGACTGTCGGTGCGGTCTTGTCGGCAGAAACGTTGAAGACTCCTGCACACCAGGGAGCCATCTGACAGTCTGGATCATCACAGTTGGAGAGCCCGTCGAGGTCCTCATCGCCCGAACCAGGGAAGCAATCCTCAAAAGGCATGAAGTTGCCGCCGCCGACGACAGAAAAGGCAGTGCCACAGGACATCGGGTTATCATAGCAGTCCTTCGGCTCGAACTCGACAGAACCCGTGGTAAAGTAGATGCCATCATTATCAGGTCCCAGGATGGAATCGTTGGCCCTGTCGACCGTGGTCTTGTTGTCTGCCGTCGCCACGACGAAGCGCATATTGTCCTGAGGGCTGCCGATGTTCGTCTTGTCGATGGCCATGATAGCAGCATCTGAAGAGCAGGATACAGGACGGTTGTCCCCGGGCATAGGAGGCGGGGCCATCATCTTTGCAGGATACAGAGAGAAATTATTGTTCACGCACCGATATCCTTTTCTGATCTCCAGAGGTCCTCCTGTCCCGTTGTTCTTGATCTCGTAGGTGAAGGAATATTCAAATCCCGTGAGGACGGTTCCGGATATATTGATGTCGCATCCTGATGATTTGTTCGCGTCGGTGTCAATATAGTAGAAGTATTGCGAAGCGTTGGCCCCTCCGCAGAGATAAGAATCGCTGATGTTCTCCAGCATGATGCCGATACCGAGTGTCTTGCCCATGTCTTTCATGCCGAAGCCGATCGCGTCAAGGACAGGATCAACTCCTGCTTCAGGAGGTTCTCCTGCCAGCTCGATGACCGGCCCTTCTTTCATGTCGGAAAACATATCCTGTTTCATGGCCACATAGGGATTGAGCGTCCCGAATCCGCCGGTGAGAACATCGATATCGCCTCCGCAGAACGGATTGGATGAACAATCTGCAGTATCCTGGCAATCGATGAGGCCATCGCCATCATTGTCGACACCGTCAAAGCAGATGTATTCTGTGGTATTATCGTAGGTATAACAGAGGTGGAGAGCAGAGCTCCAGTTGCCTCCAGCACCTGTACAGGATGCCTGGGTGAAGCAACGGTCGAGGGAAGCGGCGCCGCAGGAGAGTGAAGTCTCATCAAAGGTCACCAGCTCGCAGAAGGAATTGCCTAAGGCAGTATCGTTGACCCATTTGCAGCCGTTGCCCGAACCCATGGGATTGGGATAATCAGAGTCCTGACAGGTCGATTGTGAGTAGCAGAAGTGGCAGTCATCGTCGCATTTGCCGCCTACACCCATCTCAACCTTGCTGAAATCATCTACGCAGAACTTGTTTCCACCATCGGTCCAGATATTGGCCTGAGCCTCAGGAGGCAGGTTCGGCGGGGCATCGACGACCATGCATTTTCCTTTTGAACCGCTCTCGCAGGAAGAGGTGGAATTGCAGGAACCGCAGAACTCGCTGCAGCCCATGGTAGAGAAATCAGGGTCACAGATCTGCTCGAAGGAGTTCCAGACACAGCTGTCTGCGCCGGCGATACTCTCGCTGTTGGTGGTACAGGCAGTCTCATTGGTCTGGTCATAGCCGAAGCAGGGATGCTCATCATCGAACATGAAGTCGACAGGTCCTGCCTTCAGGACACCGTCGCTTCCTCGGAGCATATCAACAGGTCCTCTATAATCCGGTGCGATGAAGGTGTTGGTCTCAAAGTCCAGACCCAACAGACGTGAAGCGACCGCAGTCCTGTTGATGGCGATGAAGATCTTTGAAGGATTCGGCCCGCATGAGACGTTGAAGATGATGTTATAGATTGTTGCCTGCAGGGCAGCAGGGTAGCTCTGGAAGCAGTAGCCGCTCTGATTTCCCACACCAGAATTTATCTCGCATCCGGGATATGATGCGTTGAAGAACTTGAAGTCGGTTGAGCCATCACCATACACCCAGAGCTGATAGTCAGCGCCAGGATAGCCAGGATAGCCCTTGGAATTGTCAGCGCCAGAACTCTTGTTCTGGTCCACGTCGAACTCGATGGCAAGACCCCAGCCAGAATTGGTCGCGTTCTGTGTCCCGCCACAGAGCTGGATGTCGGTCATGTTGGGGGCCATGATCATCCAGGCCACATAATCTGTCGAGAGGTCTGCCCAGACAGCGCCGGTGTCATAGACAGGATTGTTGCCGTCGGGACAGTTCGTGCCTGGTTGTGGCATTCCTGAGGGCGGTTGATTCGCGCTCCAGCAGCCAGGACCGTTGGCAGCATAGGGAGGGGTCATCCCGTCGAAGACGTTGAAGCTGGTCCAGTCGATGGCAATGGCAGAGCTGACGCTAAGGGCGAAGAGGACAACGAAGAGGAGCACCAAAAGAAAGAACCGATCGATTGACAGAAGCCGACGAGAAATACTCGTAGTAGTACTACTGGTCTCCTCTTTTTTCATTGGTTATCTACCCCTCTTTTGCCCATCTGAAACCGCGGCAATATTATTTAAATAAGGGAAGTGGGCGAAATACTTTATAAAGATTTGGCACCATTGCATAATAAAAACGGAGAAAGGGCGGAAGATGAGCATCGAAAACAGGACAAAGAGAAGACTGCTGGCCAGCAGGAAGACCGTGGCTTCAGGCATCTTCCAGAAGGCCCTCGGCCTGATGTTCGCCAAACCCATCGTCGATGAAGGGCTGGTCATGGTATTCTCCAGGATGAAAAGGATCGACCTTCACATGATCGCCGTCTTCTTTCCCATAGACATCCTCTGGCTGGATGACCGGAAAGATGTCGTCGCTCTTTTTGAACGGGCGCGGCCGTTCCTGACGCATATCAGGGGACCGCCAAAAGCGCAGTATGTCATCGAGCTGCCCGCCGGGATCATCAGCAGGACCGCAACTACCATCGGTGACAACATCACGTTCTGAAGGTTCGTCACCGGGAAGTCTTGCCGTCCTTGCACCGGGTTTTCGGTCATGGACCACCATAATCCATATAAGGAAGGCCGTACTCTGGACGCTTAGGAGAACATGCCAGGAAGAGGGGTGATAGCTGCTTTCTGTGCGTTCTTCGCCGTGCTTCTGAAATCTGGAAAAAGGCGTCGCTGAGACGTCGCTCTTTGCGACCGAAAGAACATCAATAGGGACAAT
The DNA here is from genome assembly GCA_013152815.1 of Nanobdellati archaeon. Lineage (GTDB taxonomy): Archaea > Nanobdellota > Nanobdellia > Woesearchaeales > JAADFO01 > JAADFO01. Next base: position 7,920 of record JAADFO010000068.1, on the reverse strand, counting down.
AGGAATTAAAGAACATCTAATAGGAAAAGAGGGTCCTGAAGAGAGGTCTGTTCTTCAGATCATGCATCCTCTGATGGAGTTTCGGGTCTGCCATGACTTTCTCTTTCGTTCGATGATAGCCTCTGTTGAAAAGATGGGTGATGTGGTTCTTGGTGACCAGGATGCCCAGGTTCTTCTTCTGGATGTTGGCAAGCTTGAGCTTGTATGGTTCGGCGCCTCTGGAAAAGTCTATGCGCCGAAACCCTTCCTGCTGTGCCTGTTCAAGGAGATACTTTGTGGCTATCATGCCAGGCCCACGCTTCGCATAATCCAGGTTATAGGACTTGAAATAGCCGAACAAGGTCCCTTCATAGATGAATCCCTGGAGGATGGCCAGGATGGAATCTTCCCTGGTGTTCCTGAGTCTCCAGACACCGAAATGCCCTTCATCGAAGAACGCTTCCACCAGTTCCTTGACAAAGGTCCTGTGGTCCTTGTCGATGAAGCTCGAAGCGACCCCCTTCTTCTGCCAAAGGCTGACATGCTGGTCTATGAAGGTCGCCATGGTCTGTCTCACCTGCCCCTTCGTCCTTACCCGCTCGAACACCAGGGGGTCTTCCCTGTCGAGTTTCCTGATGTTCCTCAGGACATCACGTTTCCGCATATACTGGTCCAGTGCTTGCTTATCCATACGATCCATATCGAGAGCGAAGCAATCGTTGCAGTAGATTGTGCTGGAATAGACATCCTTGTCTGCAAGGCAGTGTTCAGAGAGGACAAGGCTCGCAGAATCCTGAGGCATCTCCTCCAGGACCACGATGGACCAACGGGAGCTTTCCTTGAGGATGTGTTCCCAGAGCAGCCGGACCACGAGCTCCTTATCTTCCGAGAGCAGGAATTCGCTGTAGTCGTTGAGGGGCGTTCCCATGAACATGAGGGTCTTCTGGGTTATGCCTAAAACTTTCGAATGCCCGAGCATGAGGGGGGCCAGACCGATGAGCCGTCCCTGATGCCTGACGACGACGATGAAAAGCTCGTTGTCCTTGAGAAAGCGTCTTGCCCAGACAAGGTTCCAGTGGAAGGTGGAAAAGATGGAATAGGCGCCGGACCTTTTGGCGAGGTCGTCCCATTCATGCTCAAGACGAAGCATGCCGGCCAGGGTCGACACGGTCTCGGTCAGATATACTGGCCTGGCCAGAGGAGCGTTGATCTCATGGTCCTGCAGGGTCACGCTGGTAGGTTGCTCCAGGACATCATAGATAGGTTCAGCTACGATTGATGGCACTTCATTCCCCCCAAAAAGGTCATTCGCCTTCCCGCCGATGACCTGATCGCATATGATGGAAAAGGACAACAGCTGACAGACGTTATGCTATCACTGGATAATGGCAGTTTATTTAAAAGGATTTTGCTTCCCCAAGAGAGATATCTTCCCGATGATGACCAGATAAAGGATAAGCCAGGTAAAGGCACAGAATAAGTACAAGGAAATGTCTGGAAAGGTGTGTTTGAGAGGGACGGAAGAAACCTCTGCCAGCAGGAGGAATAGGAACGTTTATAAGGCGGATAAGACCACTTTCTGTCCATTCTATGGCAACAAACGGGGCTATAGTATAAGCTGGCTAGTACAGCTGGCTCCAGACATGGAGCGAAGAGCCACGACCTGTGGCGATGACTTTGCAGGAAGAAACCAGCAAATCAGGGTTCAAATCCCTGTAGCCCCATGAGGGACCCTAAGGTCCGGATGGGTGCTACGGGCTACCAAAAAAACAAGAGTTTTTTTGCGGGCCAGTAGCCCCACTCTTTTCTTACTCTATTTTCTTAATTTAGATCATTCCAGATCCAAGAGAAAAGGAAGGAAAAACAAGCTCACTTCTTCGATGCTTTCTTCTTCAGACGCTTCCTGCCCGTGTTCTTTGTCGTCGCTCTCTTTCTTGGTCTCCCGGGTCTCTTCTTCGGCCGTTCGTCCTCTTCGGTCATGCGAAGGATGAGGATGACCAGGACAAGGATGACAACACCGAGAAGGATGTACCAGCCATAGGCATTGAGATAGCCGAAGAACTGCGTGTCGAAGAGGGACGAGGGTTCCTGCACTTCAAGGATGACCTCAGGGCTCTCTATGGGCTCGCTCTTGCCGTCGGTCGCCGTGAACACTATCCTGTCCCTGCCGAGGAAATCCCAGACAGGGGTCAAGGTCACGACGCTGCCGTTGATGTCTACGATCATGTTCTCGCCACCGGTGTACCCATAGGTAAGCGTGTCATTATCAGGATCCTTGAAATGTTCAGAGAGGTCGATGACCAGAGGCGTGTTCTTGTCCAGAATCTGGTAAGTGAAGCCCTTTTCATAGGTCGCCGTCTTCCATACGGGAAGCTGCCCCTCAGTGATGTTGGTCTCGCCGACGGTCTCGTTTGAAGGAGAAAGGGTCATCCCTTCGCCGGCTTCTGCGGATTCGTTGATTTTGTTGGTTTTGTTGGTTTTGTTGGTTTCACTGGGAGGGACCACGACAGGGGCCTCTTCAGGGGAGGTGACATTGGTGATGTTGCTCGTTGACGCTGGATGCGGAGTCTGGTTCGCCAGGACAGCAACGCTCTCGTTGGGCCCTGCTATCTTCATGCCGATGCCGAGACCTCCTGTGGTGGGCATGCCGATGGCTTTGGTCGGTTCAAACCCGGTAACATTATCTCCATAATCTATCGAGTTGTAGAAATAATACAGAAGCCCCGCGAGGAGAAGGATGAGCAGGAGGAGGATGACGGTAGCCCAGGGGAACCGTGTGGGTTCTTTCGCTTTTTCAGACGGGCTTTTCTTCTTCTCCCTCTTTGCTTTCGTCTCCTTTATCTCTTTGACGGCTTTTGCGGCAAGAGAAGCGCGGGCGGCCTGTCTCTTCTCTTCTTTGAGCCGTCGTGCCTCTTCTTTCTTGGCCTTCTCCAGATCCTTATCCGAGACGTAGAGAGGCACCTCGACAACAGAATCCTTCTTTTCGGTCTTCTTCATGGACCTGTTGAGGAGGAAGATGATGACGATGAGCAGGAAGATGGCGATGAGCACGTAGAAGAGATAGGCGGACAGGCCCGAGAAGAACCCCTGGCCTTTGCCTGTCTCTGCATCGAAATCGAATTTGAAGGCGATATCTTCTCCCTTTGGAGTCAGGGTCAGGGTGAGCGGAGTGGACCCTTCGGGCACTTCTTCACCGATGTCGGTGATGATGGAAAGGGTCGTCTCGCCTCCAGAGGGGATGGTGATGGATCTCTGATCGGTCCATGCCCAGAGCGGACCCTCAAGCTTGACAGCATAGGTCGCGTCTGCGGTACCGATGTTCTTCACCGCAAGGGTGGTGTTCTGTTTTCCTTTGTCCAGAGAGATGACCCTGGAGTTGAAGAAGGAATCCACATTGCGGACGTCCACATCATAGCAGGTCTGGACCGGATGGACCGTCACACTGAGAGAATCTGACCGTCTGATCTGGATGCTGCCTTTGTCCAGCTCAGCATAGACCGTCGGACTGAGCTGCTGCTCTTTCGGGACTGAACCATCTGTACAGGCAGGATGGATGGAAAGCGTGAAGGAGGCGTTCTTTCCGGCGGGGATGGAGAGGGTGTCCTTGTCAAGCGAGGCAGTGTCGTCTCCTGCGATGCTGAGGGTGAAGTTCTCGTCGTCCTTGCCGTTGTTGATGACGATGCCCTGGAAATCGGTGTCTTTGCAGCAGATCTCTGCCTCGTGTTTTGCCAGCACCACGGAGAAGTCATGGCATTGGTCGAGATCGATGAAGAAAGGAAGCCCTTTCTGCAGCTTTCCTTTCGCAGAGGTCGAGAACAGCGTGAAACCGTATCTTCCCTTGGTGATCGCCTCTTCTGGTCTGAGAGTGATGAGCAGCATCCCTTTTTGGCCAGGTTCGAGCCGGAGAAGGTTGCCGTTCAGGTTTCCCCAGTCAGGGCCCTGCAGCTCGAACGTGAATTCATTGGCGATGGGCGCCTGGTTGGTGACCAGGACCGGAAGGACCATCTGGGCCTCTGAACAGGCAGGAAACTCGTTGCCTGATACGGATGTGAAGCCATAGGTGCCGTCGGTCTTCTTCAGCTGCCCAAGTTCGACACGGTAGTCATAGCAGGCGTTCACCCGTTGCACAAGAGGGATGGTTGCCTGAAATTGCGCTGTATCTGCAGTGATGATAAAATCGAAAGTGAAATCGCCGTAGACGTCGGCAGGGGTCCTGAAGAACAGGAAGATGCGTCCTTTCTGGCCAGGGGCCAGGAAGAGGTCAGGGGCGCTATAGGTGATGTAGTCTGCATAGGCAGAGACGGCGAAATGATAGGTCTCTGCATCGCTTCCCAGATTGGTTATCTCAAATCCGTAGACAGCAGGCTGGGTCGGACAGCTCTCGCCGGGAAAGGCGATGGCCTGTACCTGCATGGGCCGGGTCTGTGCAGAGACGGCTCCTGCAAGAAGGGACACCAGGAGAAGGGAAACCAGCAGGAAAAGAGGATGTTTACCACTCATTTTGGAAACCTCAATTTTATCACTAGGGAAGGAGAACTGATTTATAAAAGTTTCGGATAACGAAACCCGTTCCTCGTCGATAAACGACCAGGACAGGGAAGGAGGGAAACCATGAAAAAGAGGAGAAAGATAAGAAAAAAAAGAGAAAAAAAGAGACCTAATAGTAGGTCTTACCCATGTCGTCGCCTTCGTCTCCCTTGAGCCTTTGGAAGCCAATCACAAGGCCCAGGATGACGAGAAGCACAACAAGCACGACCAGGCCGATCTCGAGAGCGTTCTTGACCCTCTCCCAACCGGAAGCGCTGGCAGTCTCGTTCTCTTCTCCGCCGACAACATTGGCTTTCAGAAGAACCTGCTTGAGCTCTTCACCGTCGCCTGAAACAGTCACGCTGAACGCGTTCTCACCTGCAGGAGCGTTCTCCTTGGCAGAGATGTACACGAACATGGTGGCGGTCTCGCCGGATTTCACGACGGCAACATTGCTGGGAGACACCTGATAGGTGGCCCAGTTGCCGGGGACATCCACAGCGACGCTGTAGGTCTTTGCGCTGGAACCCTGGTTCGTCAGGGTGATCGGGTAGATGGATCCGCCCTGACCAGCAGTGACATCCTGGGATGTTGCGCCGATGGAGATGATCGTCTTCTCGGTTGCAGGCTCTGAAGAACCGTCACCAGGAGCGATCTTGCTCGGGCAGACATCGCCTTCGACGACCGTGATGGTCTTGGTGACCTTCTCGGTATCGTCTCCGTCATGATAGGCAACAGCGATGTTGACCTCATAATCGCCAGGCTCGGCACATACAGGGACTCTCATATAGAGCTCCTCAGAGGTGATGGTGTCGCCCTCATCCAGAGTATCGATATAGTCAGATGCGCTGATGCCCAGTGCAGGGATGGAAGCGGTAACTTTGAGACCGTCTTCGTCGGACTGGCCGATGTTCTCTATCCTTGCGGTGGTCAGAAGCGCTCTGCCTGCCTTGACATAGCTCTCGGGGTTGAAGATGACGTCCTTCAGCCACAGCTTGTGGTTGTCAGACTCGATCTTGACGAGATAATCCCTCTGGAAAGTCGCGCCAGCCCGGTCATCAGCCCGGATTCGGAGTCGGTAGACATCCTTGTCCATCCTGATGGGGAGCTTGAGTTCCATCTTCTTCACATAGGTGACATTGGCATCCACGTCGAATGCGCCGACATAATCTTCAATCCTGTCATTGTGGTCATAACCACGCATGACGGCTTCAAGATCAAGATCATTCAGGTCCTCACCGGACTTCAGCTCTATCCTAATCTCGATTTTGCTATCTTTCTCACGAGCCAGAACGATAGGGGTACTGGAATCAACGTCAGTCACCACCGTTCCATCGATCTTAACTTCCTCGAACCTGAGCGAACCGACTGCGGCCACGCTGAGGGACAGCATGCTCACGAGAAAAACAACCAAACCGAGCATCCTAAGGTTTTTCTTCCAATTCATTTTTCCTATACCCCCGGCCATTGAAGACCTTTTTGAGTTTTTATTGGTTTTAGGGAAATTGTTGTCATTGGGTAATCGCAACGCATATTTAAACCTTTCGAATTTATACCATCTCTCAGTGACTAATCCCTATGACTACCCTAAAGTAAGCATCTTTGGTATATAAACTTTTTCATCTTTTATCTCTCATCTATCGTGCATGGCCGCTTCCCAGGACAGAAAGGCGGGCAGCATCATCCGTCATATCGCCATTTATAAAGAACATTCTGTGCTTGACCCTTTTCATCCCGCCTTCAGAGCTTGCGACGGCCCGGAGATCATATGCTCCGGGTCTTGCCCATGAAGGGATGTCCAGGTACATGATCCGGGAAAAGGTCTCCCCCGGAGCAAGGCTGAAGGGTCCGATCCTGTCCCAGGCATCCATACCATAGCTCAGGAGCGTTATCCGGGCATCCTCAAGGAGTTGATGTCCGTTGTTGGTCAGGGACACGAGGACAAGGGCAGTATCTCCTGGCCTGAGCTCCTCATCGTTGAGCAGCCTGAACCTGGTCCAGACCATCTTTTGCCTGGGAAGGTCATCTCGGCCGTCTGAACGGACTGTTATGGTCTCGGTATCTTGTGCAGTGTCTCCATCTTCATCGGTGACGGTCAGGGTCACCAGATATGCCCCTTCCTTCCTGAAGACATGGTGGAGGTTCTGGACCGTATACTGGCCTGAACCATCGTTGAAGTCCCAGGTGTAGGTCAATCTGCCGTCACCGGTCCCTCTGCCTTTGAACGAGACATCAAGGGATGCCGGGCCAGAGAGAGGATCGGCTATGATCAATGCAGACACAGGGGTGTGGGGCTGTTCCCGGACGACAACGGTCTTGCTGACCGTGTCACTGAGCCCATAGGCATCGGTCACCCGGTGGGTGATGATATAGGATCCGGGAGCGAGGAAGACATGGTCCTCGCTCATGCCATAGGCCTCGAAGACGCCGTCATTGTCCAGGTCCCACTCATAGGACACTATATTATAGTCAGGATCGGTGGAGAGCGTGTTGAAGCCGACCGCTTCACCAGCCATGGGCTGGGGAGGCGTCCACATGAAGTCTGCAGTGGGCGCATGGTTGGCCCACCAGGCACCGATGTAAAGGCCGTTGCTGGCATGGTCGCCGTCCACATCGGTGACCGTGCAGACAGCGTGATAGCTTCCGGGTTCCTGGTAGGTATGGGTCGGGTTCGGACTGTCGCTCATGCTGCCGTCGCCGAAATCCCAGGAATAGGCATAGGGCTCGTTGCCATACTTGGCGTAGCAGGTGAAGTCCACCTCCAGAGGAGCATATCCTTCGCGGGGTGTTGCGTTGACGAACGCGTAGGGCTGACAGTCTTCACAGGAGACCTGTATTGTCTGCTCGAAGGCATTATCGGAAAGGTCGGTCTCACCTGCAACAGGATCCACCCGGATTCGGATGGTGTGTTCTCCTTCGGTCGCTGTCCAGGGACAGGTGTAGCCTTCGCCGTCGACTGCGCCGGGAGCGAGGTCTGCGAAGGATCCGCTGCAACCGGGAAGTTCGGCACCGTCGACAAAGAACCGGATGGTGCTGGATTCATGCCTGTTGCCCTGGTTCTCGACGCTGGAGGAGAGCATCACCGCCTCGCCGGTTCTGGCAGAGGAGGGGATGGACGGCTGGTAAAGCGCGAGGTCGTGGACCGGCTCTTCCGGCTGTTCGATGACCGTGACGGTCAAGCTGTCGGTCGCCTCGTCACCATCGATATCAGTCACCCGGCATATTGCAGTGTAGGTGCCGGGTTCATGGTACGTGGCGATCGGATGCTGGTTGCCAGTTTCACTTTCCCCGTTTCCAAGGTCGACGCGGTAGTGGAGGGGTTGGTCTCCGCCCCGGCTTTCACAGGCATATTCGACCGTGAGAGGTGCATAGCCATAGGTGGTGTTGGCATCCAGGTCAGCAGACGGATAGAGG
>JAADFO010000067.1:1781-6006 GCA_013152815.1 Nanobdellati archaeon | reverse complement strand
TAGACATTGATTGACTGCCGGTCCTTGGGGACCTCGATCTCGCCGTTGTCGATCATCCTGTCGTCGATGCGGTTGAGGGCGTAGTCGGTCTCCAGGGTGACGTTGGAGCAGAAACGTCTGCTTCCTTCGATGTCGGTCTGGAACTTCAGGTCTTTCACATCGGCATGACGGTTGGCCTGGTTGTTCTTCATGAGCACCGGCGTGGCGAAATAGAAGCTCTCTCCGGTCGTGATGTCGGCGACACGGTAGAGTACCGGGTACTGGACAGTATATTTATGATGGAAAAGCTTGATGCAGACTCCGCCGAGGGCAGAGAGCAGGAAAGAGACAGGGGTATCTGCTGTCGACTGCATCTCGATGGGGTAGACTATTGATCCGCGGCTGGGATAGACCTGCATAGAGAGCTTCCAGTCAGGGTTGTAGACGACATTGACCGAGACGTCAGAGAAATCCTGGTCAGTGACATGGAAGCGGTAGAGCTTGTCGTAATAGGGGATGCCGGTCAGAGGAGCATAGGTATTGTCGAAGCGCATCAGGAGCAGGTTGGGTGCGAGGCGCGACCGTAGTTCCTGGTTGAGCTGGTAGGTCGTCCAACGGAGCGGCTTGCATGTGAACTGCATGCCTTCATAGGGGAAGGCGTTGGACGATGCGATGATGTCGTCGGTGACGAATTCCAGGTAGGCCTGCTTGTTCTCGGTCTTCATGAGTATGGACGCGAGCGCGTAGAGCTTGCCCAGCATGGTGGGAGTGGTGGTGACAAATCCAGAGACGACCTCGTCCTTGCTCTTGAGCTTGTCGTGGACATCCAAAGTGAGGTCAAGGGTGGTGCTGATGTCTTCCCGGTTGATGATGACCTGGCTTTGCAATGGGCCATGCTGTTTCACGTCAAGGAAGGCGTCGAAGGCAGAGAATCCTGCGAGGCAGCCGGGAAGGTTCTTGTTCAGGTACTGTTCCAGCTGGGCTTCCATGTCCCGCTTGGTCGGCATCCGGTCCTGCCCGCGATAGAACCAATAAGGGAGCTTCATGGGCATCTTGAGGTAACTGTCCTGTCGGATGAGCAGGTCAGGAAAGAACTTCTCTGCATCGATATACCCCCCACCGACCATCAATTGTTGTGCGCCGTCGCGGATGATGTCTTTCATGCAGGTCTCGGTAAGACGCTTGACCGAAGTGGAGTCCGGGATGCCTGGTTCTCCGGACGGTTGGGAGACCAGACGGTTGACGAAGACAAAGAGCAGGACAGCTACCACGAGCACGATGGCTACGATGATGAACGTGGTGATCTGCCCTCTTTTTTTCATGTATGCCTGCCTTTGATGTTACTCTGATACCGCCCTGATATCGCTCCTTGCCAGATCCTGCCGAATCGGATGGGCCGGAAGGAGGATGAGGGAAAAAGATGCATGGGATGGTTTCAGCCAGGAGGTTTCGGATCAGTTACGGAGGTTTCGGATCTCGATATGCTTCCGCTCAGAGTCCATGTAACCATATTGCAGGGTCACCAGGAGCGGAGTCTGATAGGCGCTCTGCTGGGTGTTGCTGAGGGGGAACTTGCAGTACATGACACCTGCACCGTTATAGAGCCGTATGAAATTGTCAGGCTCGCAGCTGGCCCCACCTGACCCTCCGGAACCTGAATGGACCACAAGACCCTGGAACGTGACCTCATAGTCGACGATGTTCATGTCGCTGTACTCAAGGTCGTAAGGACACTTGTAACCTGCATAGCTGGCGATGGTGGTGGGCACGGTCGTCTTTTCGACCACGCGACCTTTTCCGGAGTTGCTGACCCGTATCTTGAATATCATCTCGCCGGGACGTTCTCCGCGTCCACCGTCACCGTCAGAGGTGCGCCCTGGGAACCCTGGCCCCGAAGGATGGAACCGGGCGTGCAGACCTGTTTCGTGGTGATGCTGTAGGGATCATAGGCGATACAGGTCATGAGCGTCGCCTGGGTCTCATAATAGTAGCAGGCAGTTATCTGCAGGTCAGGACTGTAGATGTCAGATTCCTCAGGTAGGACGATGGCACCGTTCTGTCCTGCTGCATAGGTATCGTCAGGGAACTGCACGAGATCCTGCTCTCCTTCTGCGTTGAATATGGACTTTCCCTTGAGGAGGGGTGTCTCCCGCAGGGTGGTAGGAAGGTGGATGATGTTCTGGTCAAATCCTCCCAGGTAGAGTGCTACGGGCACCCCGTCGCCGTTCGGACCAGAATAGGCTCCTCGGTTCCAGACCTCCAGAAGGACGTTGATGTCGTTCTCCTGCCCCAACGTGGATGCATAGATGGTATTAGGAGGAGCACGAGGAAGGAAACGGAGGGTTATCCCCTGTGTCCCGGTATGGAAATCTGTTCCGATGGAGACGGTGTCGTCGTTTCCGCCACCCAGCCCGAAACCAGAACAACCCGAGAGGAAAAGGGAGAGGAGAGATACCACAAGAATGCCCGAGAATGCCCTGTTCTTTGAGGATGCCATCGTCTTGTTCTTCCTCGGCTTCTTTTATATAAATGCTTTTCTATCTTTGGGCCATCTTTGGACCGCTGCAATGCCATCACAATACGGCCGCCACACTCATGACGCTCATGACGCTGTCTCAGATCTTCTTGATGAGTATGGTCTTGTCGGTGGTCTGGGTGTAGGCATAGTCCAGACGCATGACGAGGAGGCTCGTGAACGCTGCGAAGGAATCAGAGAACGTTGCTTTACACCTGAAGAGGTTCTTCTCGTCATTGGTGGAGAGGGCGATCTTGGAAGGGACGCAGGTGATGGTCGCTTTGCCCTCGTTTTCTGTCGAACGGTCTGAGAACGACACTTCAGAGAGCGAAACGCTCGCGTTGCCCTGACAGGTGCCGTCGGCATAGTCCCGCACATGGCCCTTGCCGATGTTCTTCACCTTGATGTCGAAGTTCACCTCTATCCTGTCGCCGGAACGGACCGTGGTGCTCTTGACCGAATCGACGATGACCGGCGAACCCTGTTTTTGGTCAAGGATGATCTTCCCTGCCTCGCACACATCATTCCGCATGCCCATGACGTCCGGCCTGTTGGGGTTGATGCAGACCTGGGCGGTGGCGATGGTCTGGTAGGTGTAGCAGGTGTTGACAGAGAAGGTCTCGGTCGCCTCAGGTATCTTGAAGCGGATCTTCTTGTTCTTTGCTTCAAAGATCATCTCTGCCCGACCGCCCTCCGGGGTGTAGACAGTCTTGCCTTCGAGATCGTAGAGGATCTTCTGTCGGTCTCCTGAACTGATGCTCGTGACATCGGCATCATAGCCGCCGAGGGTCACATAACCTTCAGAGATGGGGAAGCAGCCGTCGTTCTTCAGCATGACACCTATGTAGAACTGGTCGCCTTCGAAGATCTGCTTGGGCGGCATGTTATCGAGGAAAGAGACCCTCAACCCGCCGTTGTCGGTGCAGATGTTCTCGCGGGTCGGAGTGATGGCGTTGTTCGAAGAGAGCTTGGAGCAGCCCGAAAGGAGAAGCAGGACCAGGACGAAGAGCAGGACAGCCATTGTTCCGGGTTTGGCGGCTCTGCAGGTTTTGGACAGGGGAGGGATGCGGAGGTTCATGGTCGTTTGTCGGGCGTGGTTGGTTTTTGCTTGGTCTGTTAGCTGATGAGATGATGACGAGATGACTAGGGGGCGAGGTCCTGTGATTTCTGCAGGGCTTCCTTGGGATTGACAGGGGCCCAGGATCGACCGTCCCTTTCTTTTAGCTCGAAGTGAAGATGGGGTTCGACAGCGCCGGGGATGCCGCACGCATCTGCTGTGCACTGCTCCCGGAGCAGCTTGTTCTCCTTGTTGATGGAAGCGTCATCGCTGGAAGGGAAGGCCTTGATGCATCTATCTTTGCAGCGGCCGACACAGAGCTTGTCCCGGTTGGTGCAGCCCAGGAAACAGCCCATGGTCGAGCCGGCATACCCCAAAAGCGTGCCTGCCTTTATCCTGGTTGTCCTGTTGAGCTTGAGTTCAGTCGTCTTGAGATGACCGAAGGTCGCATAGAGCGTTCCATCTGAACTCTTGATGCTGATGCGTTCGCCGAAGCCCCATCCACGAGGAAGATTGGGATTGGTCATGATGTGGCAGCCGACCTGTTCCACGGTCCCGTCGAAGGGAGCGTAGACCGGGGTTCCCACCGGTGTATCGAGATCGATGCCCTGTAGCTTGGTGTCGATATCGCATTGGTCATGGTATACCTTGGGATCGCAGACGCCATAATCCGC
>JAADFO010000067.1:0-1668 GCA_013152815.1 Nanobdellati archaeon | reverse complement strand
AGCATGGTGGTGGGGACCTCTGCCTCTGCAGAAGTTATCAGGAGGGAAGGATCATCTATCTGTACCCAGCAGGTCTCGCCGACAAGGAGCTGCTTGAAACGGATGGATGTCTTTTCCCGTGCAGGGAAATAGTAATAGGAGTCGTCCTCATCCACTGCGGACGGACTGAAACGGCAGCGGGGCTGGCCTCGGTCGTCGGCATCATCCACCGGACGGAGCCCCTTGTGGAGTCCGATACGCAGGTCATTGATTCTTGCGTGGACCTCGGTCTTCCGCTGTTCACGCTCAGAGAGGTCCGGCTTCTCGAAGCGGATGACATATCTCAGCTGCTGGACGCGACCAGGCTCCTCTGAGATGGGAAGGATGGGCAGCGGCTCGTCGAGGATGATGATGACAGGAAGGAATTTCTGGAGCGAATCAGGATTCCAGTCCTTGCCAGAGGTCCCTATCTTCTGCTCGAAAAGGGTGGATTCTCCGGGATACATGTAGTGGTAGAACTCTCTTGCCGCTTTCACCCGCTTATCCTTGGTGTCCAGATAGGGCAGATCCTTTCCGTAGTTCCGCTGTTCGCTGTAGAACTTGTCTGAAGAGAGGGCAAGTTCAGGGAACACCGATTTGGTGTCCATGCCCTGGAGGGTGATGGTGTTGCGGAAGATCTGTTCTCCGCCGACCAGATGTTCCGGAAGGTAATAGCACTCGGCCACAAGGAGCTTCTTGAACTCATAGGTCTGCGGCGTGATGGTTGATGTTTTGTTGGCAGACCCGCGTTCGCTGAGCTTGCTGATGATTGCTGCGCCGTCGCCATAAGAGATGCCCTTGGCATTGGTCAGGCTGCAGTTGAGGGACAGGCCCACCTTGTCGAGAGGGGACAGGATCTCGAACTTGGAGGAGATGAGGATCTTATCCTCGATAAAGCTCATCTTCGGGTCGTCCATCTTGAATGTGGTCTTGTCCGCAGAGTTCCGCAGGAGGTTGCCCTCAAAATCAGAGAGGACGTTCTCCCGAGCTTGTCAGAGGGTATCCAGGTGTACATGCCGCTCTTGTCTTTGGCCCAGGTATATTTGATGTTGTTCGGGTCGGTGGTCGTGTCTCCTGGCTTCTTCCCCGGTTCTGTCGGTAGGCCTGCCATGCAGAGAGTGAAGGATTTCTTGCTGTTGCCCCCTGCTTTGGTGTCGAACGAAAGCAGACCGTCTGATGCGGTCAGCAGGCATTTGCCATAGCGCAAAAGGGCGTTTTCTTTCACGTTGGAGATCACCCTGTCCTTGATGTCCTGCTCATGCTGCAGGTCGCGTTCGGTGAGCGGACTTCGGATGAGTTGCAGGGTTCCCGTTGTGCTACCTGCAACAGAGTAGATGACAACATAGCCGATGAACAACCAGAAGAAGAGTTTGCTCAGTCCTGTCTTAAGACGGGACTGGATCAGGGCAAAGAGGAAGGGCATGGGAACGTAAAGAGGGTTCAGGAGGAAATCCAGGACAAAGGCATGGTTGAGCACAAAGTCAGACCAGGTGGTAAAATTGAGGGTAAGCCCGAAGATATCGACGCTTCCTGGCTGCTTGAGGAATCCGACAAGGAAGGTGTAGAAGAAAAAGAAGAAGAAATAGCCGAAGATGTAGCGCATGGCCCGGAAATCGATGGTCTGCATCTTGAAGACATAACGCATGACAA
>JAADFO010000066.1 GCA_013152815.1 Nanobdellati archaeon | reverse complement strand
TATCCGACAGGCAGCGAGTCCAGCTTCCATTCGTTCAAACCGCCGATAAGGTTTGACACATTGGTGTATCCGAGCCGGACCAGTTCTGCGGATGCTTCCTTGCTCATGCTTCCGCTCCTGCAATAGACCGCGATGGGCGTCGACCTGTCAGCCGGCAGGTTCCCGAGGTTCTCGCTGATGGCATTGAAGGGGATAAGCGCGTCTGTCCCGGGTATGTGCTGCTGTTCCGGGATGTGGACATCGACAAGGAACACATCCTTGTTCTGGATGAGACGGTCGAACTCCGGAGCAGAAAGGTCATCATAACCCTTGTCCGGGACAGGAAGGCCGGCCATATGCTCGTCGGGCATCACCAGATCGTTGTTCGCTTCCCTGTCGTCGAAAAGACGCAGGGGATCGAGAGAGGATTTGTCCTCACTGACAAAGACCGTGCCCACCCATGCGAAGGAATCATGGTTGAGCAAGGCATCTCTCTTCACCACGGCAGGATCATAGTAGACCGTGACCACATGTCCATCATAGACAAACCCAGCATCGACGACACCTGGAGTCGACTCAAGGGCAGAGATGATCACCCGGGGAAAGGTCTCACACATTTTCTTGTCCATCTTCGGCAGGTTGAAGACCAGCTTCCTGAGCGTGGTCTGCTTAGAGGGCTTCCAGATATCCGGCTCCTTGCCTCCGCTGTCGCCTTTGACGTCAGCGGTCGATGTCGCGGAAGCAGATGCCTTCTCGGCAGGAGAGGAAGACGGTGTGAGGGAGCAGCCTGCCAGGAAGAGCAGCAGGAACAGGGACAGCAGAGATGTCGACAGTGTAAGCAGGGAACGGGTTCGGGTTCTGTTTTTCATGTTGATTATCCTCCAAGAGCACTCTTCGGCTTCCAGCGTCTCATCAGAAGCGAGTTGGATACGACGCTGACGCTGCTGAAGGCCATGGCTGCCCCTGCGATGATGGGATTCAGCAAGAATCCGGTGAACGGATAGAGGATGCCCGCCGCTATGGGGATGCCGAGCGTATTGTAGAAGAAAGCCCAGAAGAGGTTCTGCCGGATCTTCTTCATGGTGTAGCGGCTCAGCTCGATGGCCACCACGACATCCCTGAGGCTGTCCTTGACCAGGACGATGTCGCCTGATTCGATGGCCACATCGGTCCCTGAACCGACAGCTATCCCGATGTCGGCCTGGGTCAACGCCGGTGCATCATTGATGCCGTCTCCGACCATGGCGACCTTCCGCCCTTCGGACTGGAGCCTTTTCACTGCCTTGGCCTTGTCCTGTGGGAGGACCTCGGCAAGGACGGTCTTGATGCCTGCCTGCCTGCCGATGGCCTCGGCAGTCCTCTGGTTGTCGCCGGTGATCATGATGGTGGAGATGCCCATGGCCTCGAGCTGACGGACAGTATCGTGAGAATCCTCCTTGATGGTGTCGGCGACCGCGATGATGCCTGCGATCTTCTTGTCCAGGGCGATGATCATGGCGGTCTTGCCCTGGCCTTCGAGGGCGTGGAGCCTCTTCTCGATGCTGTCGACAGTGATCCCCTTCGCTTTCATCAACGACCTGTTGCCCATGAGGATGTTCCTGCTCTGGTGACGGGCCTCGATGCCTTTGCCGGTGATCGCTTCGAACTGGGAGGGGTCAGGAACAGGGAGTTTCTTCTCCTTTGCCCTGCGGAGGATGGCCTCTGCCAACGGATGCTCTGACTTCTTCTCGGCGATGGCCGCTGATTGCAGGAGTTCCGCTTCTTCTGCTTTGGTGTGCTTGCCCATGGTCACCAGATCGGTGACCTCTGGCTTGCCTTTGGTTATGGTGCCGGTCTTGTCGAAGACGACCGTATCGAGCTGGCCAGCCAGCTGGAGGGCCTCTGCTGACTTGATGAGGATGCCGTTCTGCGCGCCCTTTCCTGTCCCCACCATGACTGCCGTCGGCGTAGCCAACCCCAATGCACAGGGACATGCGATGATTAAGACTGCGATCAGGATGGTGAAGGAGAAGAGGAATCCCATGCCGAAAAGATACCAGAGAACGGCCGAGATGATACCGATACTGACGACGACCGGGACGAAATAGGCAGAGATGGTATCGGCGAGCTTCTGGATGGGCGCCTTGCTGGCCTGGGCATCTTCGACCAGCTTGATGATCTGGGCCAGCATGGTGTCTTTCCCGACCTTGGTGGCCTTGAACGTGAACGCTCCTGTCCTGTTGATGGTTGCGCCGATGACCTTGCTGCCTTCCTTCTTCTCGACCGGCAGGCTCTCTCCGGAGATCATGCTCTCATCCACCGAAGAATGCCCCTCGGTGACGACACCGTCGACAGGTACCTTCTGTCCTGGTTTCACGATGACCAGATCCCCTGCGATGACATCAGCGATGGACACCTCCTGCTCCTTTCCCTTCCGGATGACGATTGCTGTTTTCGGCTGGAGCCCCATGAGCTTCTTGATGGCATCAGAGGTCTTGCCCTTGGCGATGGCCTCGAAATACCGGCCCAGGAGGATAAAGAAGATGAGGAGGCCTGCGACCTCGTAGTAGATGTCCTTGACCCCGAAATGTGAAGAGTTCATGAGAATGGAGATCGTGGCCACAAGACTATAGAGATAGGCAGCACCGGTTCCGGTGGCGATCAAGGTGTCCATATTGGCTGTCCTTGTCTTGATGAGCGCGCGGAAGCCCTTGGTGAAGAACTGATATCCGATGAACATGATGGGTGTGGTGAGGATGAACTGGATGATCGCCAGAAGCGTCACATCGGCAAGCGTCGGAAGGCCGACATGGGGAGCCATGGCAAGGTAAAGCAGAGGGATGCCCAATATCCCTGAGAAGATCACCTTCTTCTTGAGACTGACGATCTCCTGGTGTCTCACCGCTTTCTCATGGTCTGCTGATGCTTCGGCAGCCTCGGTATTCTCATATCCGGCATCCCGGATGACCTGACGGATCTTTTCCTTTGATATCTGCGTCGGATCAAAGGTGAGGTTGGCCTTCTCAGTGACGAGCAACTCCTTAGACAGTACGCCCTTCTGTTTATCCAGGGCTGAGCCGACGATGCCGATGCAATGGGGATTGTCCATTCCGATGACTTTGAGTCTGAGAGCTGAAGAATGCGGTGAAGTGTCATGCTCCTTGATGACCTCATAGCCCACATCTTTTACTGCCTTCTCGAACAGGGACGTGTCGGCTTTTGCGGGATCATAGCTCACCTTGGCGCGTTGGGTAGCCAGATTGACCTCTGCGCTTTCCACACCCGGGACCTGACGCAGGGATTTTTCGATGGTGACGGCACAGCTGGCACAGGTCATCCCTTTGATGGGAAGCGTAGTCTGCGCTTTTTCAGGAGCAGAGTCGGTTTGAGCGTTCTCTGGAGCAGAAGCTGCCTTTGTCTCTGTTCCGCCGATGAACGCATGGTGACAGTGCTTGCTGCAGAAATAATACTTCCTGCCGTCCTTCACCGCCATGAACTTCGCTTTCTTCGGGTCGACATCCATGCCGCATATGGGGTCTTTTGCCATCGGGATCCACTCCTTCTGGGAGAACCATTCAGTGCTCTCCCTGATACTCACATGATCTGCTCCTCCTCAATCTGCTTCTTCTGGATCGGTGTATGCTTTCTCGATCCGGACAGACGAGAAAGAAAACGATGAACCGCTCATCACTCTGGATATTTTCTTTCTCTGAACATTATTTGTGCAGAGGGTTCATACCCTGCGTCCATGACAAAGGGGACAGTTCAGGGAGACGAGATCTCTGGTTTCTTCGACGAATGCATCTCATCTCAGGATGTCGATTGTTCATACATTTAAGTCTTGCTCTTAAGTTTTCTAACGAATAGAAGAATATTTATAGAAAAAGGTCTCTTAGTCGATTCATGGTCACGCTCACAAAAGCAGACAGGGCTATCCTCTGCGAATTGGACTGCAATTCACGTCAGTCTTTGTCGTCCATCGGGAAGAAGGTAAGGCTGAAGAAGGAATCGGTGCATTACCGTATCCACCAATTGGAGAAAAAAGGGATCATCCAGGGTTATCGGACGATCGTGAGCCTGGCCAAGAGAGGCAAGATGCATGTCGAGCTGTTCCTGAGATTCCATAATGTCACGGTCCCTTTGAGGAATGAGATGGTCGCTTTCTTCTCCCGGCTTCCTGAAGTGATTGACCTCGCGCTCTGCAAGGGTTCATGGGACCTGCTCATAGGCATGGTGGTCAACAACATCCATGAGCTCAATGCCCTGAAGAACAGGATCTTTGACAACTTCACCATCTATATAGCTTCATCCTCCTTATCCATCAGCATAGAGACCTACTTCTTCGGCAGGAAGTATCTTGTCGGAAAGGACATCCACATGACGCAACATATCGATACGCGGGGAGATGAGAGGACCGATGAGATCGATGAGAAGATACTGTCCATCCTTGCTCAGGATGCCCGCCGGAACCTTCTCGACATCGCGAAACAGATCGGATCGACCCCGAAGATCATAGCGTATCGCATCAGGAAGATGGAAAAGAGCAACATCATACAGAAATACACCGCCGCCCTCGACATGGAGACCCTGGAGACGACGACATACAAGCTCCTGATCCGATTGAAGGAATGTTCGCACAGGAAGAGGTTCATCGAGTATTTTCACAGGCAGCCGAATACGGTCAACGTGAGAGAGGTCCTTGCGGACTGGAACATCGAGCCGACGTTCGAGGTCGAATCCCAAAAGCAGTTTCACAGGATAGTGAAGGAGATCGAGGACCTGTTCGGTGAATCCATAATGACCCATACCTCCCTGATGCTTGACCAGATATACAAGACCAGCTATTACTCATAACACCGGTCCGGTGTGACCTGTGATAGCGGATGGTGATCAGAGCCCGGAAGGAGGTCGTTCATCGACAGCAATCCTGCCTGCCGCAGTCACATTCGTCCAGCATCGGACAGAGCTTCACGGTCATGGGGTCAGATTTGTTTCGTCTGGTCTGCACACAGTCTTTTTCATTCATGATAGACGCCTCAACCCTAAAGGATCCTGTACCAGTTTATGTGCTCATAATAACTGGACCATAGCGCTCCGAAGGTGAGGGCGAACATGAGCTCCTCAAGAGGAATGCCTGCTATCAGGATCCCTGATATCGCCTGCAGATTCCAGACCTGTTCGACGAGACCTGGATAAAACAGGTTGAATGACAGGAAGAACACAAAATAGAGCGCGAGGAACAACAGTGAACCCAGGAATATCTTCTTCTTAAGGTCTGGTCTGCAGAGCGTTGCGGCGGTCGCGCCGGTGATCATCGCGATGCTGGCAGAATATATCGGATTGAGGGAAGTGAAGACATACAGGGGGATGAAGGTGATTAACGGCGATAACAACGCCCATAGATGATACCGGTGCCGGGAAGATCCCCTCTCGTGCTGGGACATCTTCACATGATGGGTCTTGATGAAGGTCTCGTAGAGTACCGCGCCGATGCCTCCCACTGCGAAGGAGAAGATGATGCTCTCAACATCAAAACCTGTAGTGGCAGCAAGATTGAACAAAGAAGGAGGATTCCAGTACGCAGGGACGAAGATCGGTTCTGTCAATCCAAACGGCGCGGTCAGGATGCTCGCCCAGAGCATCTCTTTCCTGACCAGAGACCTCGCTAAGAAAATCACGAACCAGATACCCAGCAGTATCAACGAAAAAGCGAGCCACGGATTCATTTCACATCACCTCTTTATCTCTGTCAGATCATTGTCCAGGTCAAGAGATCTTCCTGCAAAGGACTAATGATGCCCGGTCATGACGCCCAGATAACTCACCACGAACAGGACTATGAGAAGCACGACCAGGAAAGTTCTCATTTTCTTGCTCATTTTTTTCAGCTCATTTTTTTCAGATTTTATATTTCAGAGTTCATATCAATGGCAGCAGCTGCCTCCTGAACCTTTAGGCTTCTTCTCGATATCCTGGACATAGGACGTCGCGTGGTCTTCGCAGCAGAAACTCTTCTGGAAAGTCCCGACATATCCAGGCACCATGACACTGGTGACGAATTCCTTGCCCCGCTCTATGGGTCGTCTGCAATAGAAGCATCTCTCCTTTAACAGTCCGAACAATGCCATCCCGATCACCGCCCCCGTTGGATTAACTTGTTGTACAGCCATGCGAATCCATAACTGAGAATGAATCCGAAGACAGCTGCCTCCACCATCCCTAAAAGTGTTCCGATGATGCCCAGCGAAAATAACACATGCCATTGCTGCATCATCTGTACCGCACCCACATACAGCCCGAGACTCCCGAAGACTCCCAGGATTAACATGCTGAGAGCGGACAATATCGCCCCTGCGAATCCAAAGGCCGACGCATTTAATTCCTCTGCCATCTTGCTCCATCCAAAGGGTATCGGACGTTATTCTGATCTGTCATTCTAATGCATTCAATCAGTCGTTACAACAGTCTTTCCGGTCATCGCCCCCTTCAGAATCACCGCAACAACCGTTCCTCTCCTTTTTGTCTTCCTGTCCTTTTCCGTTACAACAGCATCCCATTTTTTCCTCCTGTTCATCCTTTGTCATCAATAAAATAAAGCATGTGCTAAACCCGGCATTGGCGAAGCATTGCCAGTATCACATGCAGCATATGCAGGCATCAGGCACCATGAAATCTCACATATCTGACACGACAACGTGCACTGCAAAAGTGTTTCTTGGTCTCCCTGTCTCTTTTCGTCAACGCCGACATATCTTTTATGGGCATGGCGCACATGGCGCAGTACTCCCCTGCCGTCGCATCGCTGACGACATCTTTTTCACAGATAGGACAGCTCATTGTTTCCATATGCTTGACACAGGAGAAGGATTGTTGTTCAGACATTTAAGTTTACCTCTGGGATTTTCTAACGGATGGATGAATAGTTATAGAAAAAAGGGCACTCTGTTGGATCTTAAGCGGCTCAACCATGCGATAGCGATCATCATGAACGATCATCTTATGCCACCGCATCAAGAGGTTTTCTTAGGGGTGGCTTGTGAACCTTCGGAAGACATCATAAAAGCCAAGATGAACATCCGCCATGATGGAAAGGCCTGCCTTCCCGATGTTGCTTTTCGTGTCCCGGTCTATATTGAATCCGAACAGATGTCTTGTGAACGGATTATGGAACCGCTGGATTGCAGACAGGAACACGCGGTCGCTAAGCACGTGCTCAAGCAGGATGATCGTTCCCCGATGCCTGACCACCCGCTTCATCTCCTTGAGCGCCTGCACAGGATCGGGAACAGAGCAGAGCACAAAGGTGGCAACCACATGATCGAAGCTCTTGGCAGGGAACCGGAGATCCTCAGCATCCATCTCTCTGAGGTCGACGGCATAACCGGAAGCCTCCTTTCGTTTATGGGCCTTTGAGAGCATGCCTCTGCTCAGATCGATGGCGGTGACGTTGGCGTTGGCGGGATAGTAGGGCATGTTCTTGCCGGTGCCAACACCGATTTCAAGGATGTTCCCTTCCAGACCAGCAAAGAGCTCTCGTCGCCATCTGTTGAAGAAGAGCTTCTCGACAGGCCATTCGAAGAGATCATATGATCCTGCGATCCGGTCATATGCCTTCCTGACCACCTGCGTTTCCGGTTTTTCCTGTTTCATGATGGCCTTTCACTTCTTCTGTTTGTCCGGATTCATCAGCTTATGGGTCCACCAGAAGACGATGCCGAAGATGAAGGACGCAAGAGCAAGATAGACCAACCAGAAGATGCTCATGCCAAACCATCCGGAGCCGCCCATCATGCCGCCATATCCCGAGTTGCCCATCATGGTGTATCTTTCCTGAACATCCTTTCCCGAAGCGGGTTCATCAGCACCCATCATGGAGTTTCCGGATGAGCGTCCCATCATGCCTCCCTTCATCATGCCATCATTCATCATGCCACCCATCATGCCCATCATGTCAGAGCCCATGCCTCCGCTCTCACCGCAGTAGAGCACCTTGGCCATGCGGATGTGCATGCTGCGCAAGGATGCTGACCCTTCGCCGCCCATCATGGCATCCATCTGTTCATGGGCTTCACCAGGATGCATCTGCTCCATGTAGTATTCGCCGACCAGCTCGAACTGGTCGTCGGAGAGGGAATCGCAGGGCGTGTTGGACGTTATGAGCGCTTCTGCCAGGGAAAGGTCGCTATGACCCCGACTTGGCTCCTGCGCAAAAGTAATCTGCGCAGGAAACGCGAAGAGCAGAGCTGCGACAATGGCTACCAAGAACAAACTGATGTTACGGTTCATGCTCTTCTTTCTATCTTTTTTTCTATCTTTTTCTTTTTTCATCATGATCCACCTCATAAATCGGTCCATATCGTATCGTCTATGATCGTATCGTCTATGGGACTCGGCCCATCAGACCTGCTCATCCACAGCAACACCGTACTTCTCAGAGATGATGAGCTTCAGGTCGTCGAGATGCTGCTCACCGACCTTCTCGGCTATGGCAGAGGCAAAATATTTTGTGAGGAACCTGTTGCCATGCCCTTCCAGTATCTCTCCGATGCACTCGCCGCAGGGATGTTTGCCGTCGAACAGCTTGTCCATGCATTCACAGCCTTCCTCTTTCTTCAGGCAATAGCTGCAGGGTTCTTCAAGACAGCAGCGGAACTTGCCCTGAGACATGAGATCCTGTCGGAACTGGTCCATCCCGTCCACATAGGTTTCCCTGTCCATGCCGGGCATCATCATCGGCACGACAGAGACGAGCAGTATGCTTATGAGGACCAGCCCTATCCAAAGCGTCTTCTGTTCCATGGTATCGTGTCTCCTTTCATTGATTATTCCGATCGTGTGCCGGGTGGATTTCAGACCATCAGGGATGCCCGATGTGCCCGCCCGGCTGTCGAGGTCTCATGGGCGCAGGAGCGTCAACAGCTCACCATTCCTTGCAGCAGTCCACTATCTTCTTCATGAGCTCTGACCACTTGCTCATCTTCTTGTCTTCGGCCACCATTGCCTTCTTCTCAAGCTTTTTCGGGTCCACGAGCTTGAGGTTGATGGCGAAGAACAATGACCAGAGGTCGAACCCCGCCCGGAAGAAAGGGTCGGCTTCCTTCATGCCTTTGGTCGAGAGCTCTTTTGTGCCTACCTCGTAGAGGCGCATGCTTGCGGCGAGGAGGTGTTTACTGATGCACCATTCCTCGCCCTGCGGATTTGTCACGATCTTTGCGAGCATCGTCTTCCGGATCTCTCTCGTGGATCTCATGAAGTCAAGATATTTGCCGTCCTGTGTCTTCATCGCCGTGAAATAGAAGTGCTCCTCCAGGCTGACCAGGTTCATGAGACCGATGGAGAGGTCTTCATCCCGGGAAAGGTCTGCCTCCCCCTTTTTCATCTTCTCTATCTTCTTCATCCATCCACGGATGTCCTTGTCCATATTGTCCATATTATCGTCCATGTTTTTCTTGTCCATGTTTTTCGACCTCTGCTCAAAACGTGAATTGCAGTACCAGCCCCGCCAGCAGGAGAAGACCAAAGGTCAGGAGGATGCCCTGGTAGGGGATCATCTTTCCTTGTCTGGCCTCGGTTATCTTCTTGCTCAGCCAGGGTGTGACCGACACCACAGATCCTCCGAGCAGGGAACCCACCAGGAACAGGTTTATGATATAGGTCCTGTTCAGGAAGGATCCGTAGGATCCTGCAAGAGACACATACCATCCGTAGACATCATGGGGGCCGGAGAACATCGGCAGCATGGGCAGTATGGTGGCGATGAAAGAGAAGAGTATCAGAGCAGGCAGCTGGTAGGGGATGTACTGCTTCTTGATCAGCCTGCTGACCCACCATCCTGTCGATACGGCGAATGCCCCGATAAAGACGCCGATGACCGCTGATTTGACGCCGAAATAGGCAGCTCCTCCAGCCGCTGCAGCTGCGCCGAGGGTACAGAGAGGACAATGGGCTCTCACGGTCTGGATGCCTAAAAGCAGGCCAGACGCTCCGATCAATCGTTTCATTCTCATCGGAGCCACCTAGAGCGTCATGAACTCAAAGGACGATCCATCCTTGTTTATGCCATAGATGACCCACGACTCGGTCTTCTTTCCTGGCATTCCAGGACTTCCGGAAGGCATGCCAGGAAGCGCTATGCCTGCGATGTCCGGCTTTTCCTCAAGAAGTTTAGTGACCGCTTCCAGCGGGACATGCCCTTCGACGAAATAATCCCCTATCAGGGCGGTATGGCAGCTTCTCATCTCCATCGGTATCCGATAGTCATCCTTCAGGGTCTGGAGATCGTCCTTGATCTTCACGTCGACCTTGAACCCCTGTTTTTCAGCATACTTTCCCCATCCGGTGCAACAGCCGCAGCTCGACGACTTGAGCAGGGTTATCTTGCCTGAAAGAAGAGCATCATCTGGACCTGCAGCACGGTCGATGCCTGCAGAGCATCCGGCCAACAACAGAACTCCGAACAGGAGCACGATTCCTAATCCTAATACCCATTTCATGATTGTTTCCTCCATATGGTTGATTTCATCATTTCAGCGTCCCCAGGCATAGGTGCGTATCTGTGGCTGGGGTATCCCTGTTATGGTTATCCTATAGGTATCGGCCTCTTTTTGGGGATTGAAGATGAGCATGCCGCGGGCATGGTGGCCGCCGAGCGACGGAGCATCTGTCGGCCTGGATTCCTGTCCGTCAATCTCGAGGGTGGTGAGCTCTTTCAGGTCGAACCGGCTCAGGTCGACCGAATGGGTGTTGGCAGCCACCTCTACCTTGAGGATGCCATCCTTGAATCCCAGGGAGGTCAGGTCGATCTGCACATCACCCTGACCGGTCGTGCCTGTCGTACGGACAGCGTCATCCTGCTTTGTCGGGTCAGTTGACAAGTCAGCAGGCAATTGACGGAATCTTGTCGATGATGCATCTTCTGCGACCGAAGAACAGCCTGCTAAAAGGACGAGTGCAGATATGCCCAAAAGGAAGAGCATGAAATCAGTTTTTCGTCTTATTTTTCGTCCTGGGGTCATGTTCGTACCTGTCGCATCTTTTTCTTTGTCAGCTTGTCCTTGACAAACAATCCGACGCCAGAGACTGCAATGCTGCCACCGACGATCCAGAACCACACTTGATAAGGCTGCAGGGCCAGGAAAGGCGTCCCCGCGACGATCAGCCCTGTGTTGATAAGTATCAGGTTCCTGGATATGCAGTGCCGGGTAAGATAGAAATACAGCACCACACCCAACAGGGCAACCGCAATCAACCAGATCGGGACAGCTATCTTGGTCAGGAACGCCAGCGGCATTCCTGTCAGCGTGATCCCGATGACACCCAGGAGAGAGATGATACCGAGACAGACACCATGGCAGATCTGCCAGCTTCCCAGGATGCTGGCTGCGCCTGAGATGCCACCCGATGCTCCTGCTATCCTCTCGTCCAGATGGGTCGTCTCCATGGGTTCCTCTTGTCGGTTCAGACAAAATTCTGATGGGCCTGATGATAAGGGTCTAATGACAGCAACAACCGCCATGCTTCGCGGTCTTCCGCTTCGTCTTCTCGAACTCCTCGATGCAGGTCTGGTTGCAGAACCAGTTGCCGTCTTTGTGTATCCCTTTTCCCTTCTCTTCCTTCATCCCGCATATCGGGTCGGTCTTCCTGAACATTCCGAACAGCATGATTTTCACCTCGCATTGTTGCGTATATATTGTGTATAGATACGGACACGGATCGATGCATCATCCAGACACCGTGAGCTGGCCGTTCATGGTGCTATGGCCCTTTCCACAGGGAACATTGCAAAAGTACCGGAGGGGTCCTGATTCCTTGACGACAAACTCGACCGTCTTTTTCTGGCCCGGAGAGACCGGGGAAACAGAGACACCCAGACTGGGAAAGTAGACACCATGGGTGCCAGAGCTGCTGGTGACCGTGAGCCTTACACGATCCCCTTTCTTCAGCGAAACCTGGCTCGCATTGAAGCCCCAATTGAACGCGTCGATGGACACTTCTTTCACAGGACCGGTCTGTTGGGCTTGCTGGCTTGTATCCCTGATGCCTGGGGATCCCGATGTCCCGTCCGAACAGCCGGCAACCGCCAATAAAGCCACCAGTCCTATGCCCCAAAGGGCCATGTTGACCTTTTTCATGACTCTGTTCTCTCCATCATGTTCTCACACCAGATCACACCATATTCTCATCCATGATGTTCTCACCTATGTGGCCGTCCCTGCGTGCCCTGGACAAAGAGGGAGAGGGAACCCCGCACAGGCTCACATGGGAACAAGAACCTCAACCTTATTTAAATACAAGAATAAAAGAAAGGGAAAAGATAGTGAAAGAAAGGAAAGTATAATATAAGCAGAAGCGATTTCCCGGCACGCATGGCAGAAAAAATGGGAAAAGACTCCAGGCTGCTGATCCTGCTCCTCGTCTCTTTGATCATCGTCGGCCTGGTCATCTTCTCGAACTTCCTTTCCTTCTCGAAATTCCAGAAGGTCCTCGAAAATGAGCTCAAGGACCAGCAGCTCACCGAGACAGAACACGCGATAGGAAGGATGGAGAACCACATCCTGCAGGCCAGGGACAAGCTCATAACCCTCAGCAAATTCCCGCAGATAGAAGGATTGACCAAAGAGAAGTGCACCGCTGCCGAGGAAGAGGTCCCTGAACAACCGCAGGGAAACACAGACACCCTCCTGAAGACGGACGAGAACGGAGATATCGTCGCCTGCTCATCAGCCCGTTTTTCAGAGTTCCTGGGACTGAACATCAAGAACAAGGACTATTTCAGGATACCGAGAGACACGAGAGAACCCTATATCAAGGCAGTGGTGAGCCCGGGAGAGAGCCCGAAGGTCATCATAGCCGTCCCGCTCTTCAAGACCACCACCTACACACCCTATCCTGACTTCAGGGGGGAATTCAGGGGGGTGCTCATGACCATCATCGAGATCGAGAACCTCTACAACATCTACCTGCATCCCTATGTGCAGCCAGGAAGGAACCTTTTCCTGCTGGTCAATCCGGAGACAGGAGAGACCTTCCTGAAAAGCGAGGGCATCGCAGATTATGCGGCCATCAGAGACGAGTTTCCCCCGGAGAACGGACTGAACACCATAGCTGACTTTGATGGTCTGGGAGAGACCATCATCACTGCGGTGAACAATGTCATCGGCAACGAACAGTTCAGGCTCATCATCTTCACGCCGCTTTCCCTGGCCTCTGCCGATCTTGCTTCTGTCCAGCAGAGGCACCTGTTCAGCATCATATTCATCATATTCATCTCGATAATAACCATCGTATCGTTCATCTCGCTCTATCATTCCAAACAACGCGTCCAGACCAAGCTCGAACAGGCAGAGATCACCCTCAAGAAATTAGGCATCCTTTCTGCCACAGAAAAGGGGAAGTATGATGCCGCAGACATGGCTCTCGAGCCACGAAACATCTATCTCATCAAGGAGGACCAGGAGAACCAGGCACACGAGCTTTTCATAGGCTGTCTCAACGAAGGGTTTGCCGGGCTCGGCATAGTGAGGGACGATCCCCATCTGCTCAAGAAGAGATATAACCTCCAGAAGACCTCGTTCATCTGGATGACCAAGGCGAAGGTCGACGGGGCGCCTGCAGAGACGAACATCGATACCTTGTATCACCTGATAGCGCAGTTCGTCAGAGAGAGCCCGAAAAGCGTCGTGCTCATAGACAGGATAGACTACCTGTTCAAGGAGAATCCCCCCGAGAAGATGATACAGAGCATCCACAGCCTGCGGGACCTGGCCATCAGCAATGAATGCATCATCATCATCGCCCTGGAACCCGATCTGGTCGATACTGCCCAGCTCAAGGTCCTGGAGACAGAGACCACAGACCTCTACGGGAGGCAGCTCATGGGCCGTGTGGACCTCGCACCGCGTGAACGGGACATCCTGGTCTTCATCAACGAAGGGAACACGAACAACCGTCTCGTCTCCTACAAGGACATCACCTCAAAGTTCAGGATAACCAAGCCGACCACCAGGGCAAAGATAAGGAAACTCCAACAGCTCGGGCTGCTCAACATAGAGCAGAAAGGACGGTTCAAGTCCCTCAAGATAACCTCTGCCGGAAGAAGGATACTTGGATAGAGGAGAGGGATAGATGAGATAGTTTCCCTTTTCTTTCACTATTATTTCTTCCTGTTTAAATATCAGGTATAGGACATCTAACGATACAAGAAAAGAATCGTCGGCATCTGGTATCATCTGGAGCGATGGGGATATCCGATGATCGGACGGCCGGGGATTCGTGGCTGTGTCGCCTGTTCTGTTCAGGATGTCATGAGGGGAACCGTCGTGATGAGAGAGGAAGAGCAGCCGACACAAGAGCAGGATCAGGGATTGATCAGCACAAGTATGTTACAGGTATGTTGTCTGGGACGGAGGTTGGAAAGGAAAAATGGATGAAAAGAAGAAGACCGCTCATGCGAAAGAAACAAAGGGATCGTCTGCCGACAGGAAGACCGCCGGACAGAAGGGACAGCATCACAGCCATCATGACACTGACACCGGACGAGGACATGGCGCCGGACAACGGCCGCATCGACGGCAGGAGAGCCAGAATCTGCTCAGCAAACCTCTGCTCGGCCTGATGATCGCTGCTGTCTTCCTCCTGTCGTTGAACCAGCTGCAGATCGCGAGCGTCTCGAGCATGATAGGCTCTGCCGCCGAAACAGGAGGACGCACAGTCGGTTCAGGAGGTACTGCAGACCTGTCCGGCGTCGACATCAATGCCATCAGGTCCACAGGAGAGACCGTCGCGTCGGTCTTCCCGGTGGAGGATATCGTCACCTCTGATGATGCCATCGCCATCATGTTCCCCAGCGGAACCCCTGAATACGGTGCAGACCTCGGTGTCAGCTTCGATGATCCGGTGGCTTCCCTGGCTGTGCTCGCAAAGATGTACCCCGGACTCAAGCAGGAGGTCCAGAGCAAGGATCCTGCTGCCTGGCAGAGATATATGAACCTCGCTTCCAAGCCGGTAGGCATCTCCTGCGAATATTGCTGCGGCCTGAAAGCCGTCGGCATCGACAAGAACGGAAACTCTGCCTGCGGATGCCAGCATAATCCGGCACTCCTCAGCGTGGCCCTCTATCTCACCGCCTATTCAGACTATTCTGACGCTGAGATACTTAGAGAGGTCATGCAGTGGAAGACGCTCTTCTTCCCGAAGAACATGATCGAGCTGGGCATGACCGTGGCAGGAGGAGACACGTCACGTCTGACCGACCTTCCCGGCATGGTGGGCGGATGCTGATGACGAAGCCAGCCTCAAGAAGAACAAGCACAAGCCATCAAAGCATGAACAAGAAAGAGTGACAATAAGAAAGATCGGAGGGAAAAGACCATGAAACAAGCGACCATCGTAGCGATCGTCCTGGGAGTTCTGGTACTGATATCTGCAGTGCAGGCAGTGCAGTTGAACAGTCTGAGGGACAGCATCAAAAAGGAAAGCCTCGTCATCGACCAGGCGCCGGCGAAGCAGACATCAAGTTCAGGGACCAAAAGGACGACAGCGGTACCAAGCTCGATAAAGGACCTGCCGACCATGGTAGGAGGGTGCTGACCTTCGCTGAAGTGGCGACAGGGAAGTGACTGCACATGGAAAAGAAAAAGAAGACACAGGACAGGCAACAGACCCTCTTCATCACGCTGGGGGTAGTCGCGGCGCTCATCGGACTGTTTGGCATCATCCAGCTGAGCTCCACCAGCACAGCCGTGGATCAGATGATAACAGAGCAGAAGGAGGCGTTGCGCCCTGCGGAGCTGTCTCTCGTGGTCATCACCGACTCCCGTTGTGATTCCTGCAACAATGCTGAACAGGTCAAGACGACGGTCACCGACAAGAACGTCAAGATCCTCAAAGAGGAGACGCTCGACATGGCCTCAGAGAGAGCGAAGGAACTTATCGGAAAGTATGATATAACGAAGATACCGAGTGTCCTGGTCTTCGGAGAGACAGACAAGGTATCTTTTCGGGATTTTGTCAAGGACAATGATGCGTTGGTCTATCAGAAATCTCTCCCTCCGTTCAGCGATACGGCCTCGGATACCATAAAGGGGATAGTCCAGGCGACCATCATCAAGGATTCGTCCTGTGCTGCCTGCATCGACCTCGATCAGCTGCTCGCCCAGTTCAAAGAGAGCGGAATCGTCCTCGGTACCACCAAGGAACTCGAATGGACCGGTCCTGAGGCGCAGGAGTTCATCAGGAAATATGCCATAACCAGCATCCCTTCACTGGTGCTTTCCGCAGACATGGGAGTCTACGGGACAGCCACCGAGACGCAATGGAAACAGATGGGGACCGTGGAGAAGGACGGAAGCCACGTCCTGAGGAGCACGACACCGCCCTACGTGGATACGGCCACCGGAAAGATGATAGGAGAGGTCACGCTTATCGTCCTTGAGGACAAGAGCTGCCAGGGCTGCTTTGAAGCGCAGAAGTTCAACATGCCCATCCTCAAGCGGTTGGGACTCGAACCTGCGACCATCAGGAACATCGATGCGTCATCAGAGGAAGGCAAGGCACTCATCTCCCGATACAGCATCAAGAAGATGCCGACCATCCTGCTGGAAGGCGATCCCGAGGTCTATACGGTGCTCACGAAGGCCTGGAAAGAGGTCGGGACCGTGGAAGAAGACGGTACCTATGTCTTCAGGAAAGTGGAGATAGGGAAGCAGCCCTACCGCGATCTTGCCACAGACACCATCATCGACCCGAACGACAAAGGCAGGGGAGATAGCAGTCAAACGCAGGCATCTGCTCAGACCGCTTCCACCGGGAGCGCCGGAGGAGTGAAGGAGATCACGATGACGGCGAGGAACTGGAAGTTTGAACCGAACATCATCCGGGTCAAGAAAGGAGACCGGGTGAAGCTGAGCATCACCAGCGTCGATGTGACCCACGGATTCAACCTGCCTGCCTTCGGCATCAACGAGAACCTGGAACCCGGCAAGACGGTCACGGTCGAGTTCGTGGCAGACAAGACAGGGACGTTCCCGTTCGCCTGCTCGGTCTACTGCGGCCAGGGCCATAGCTCGATGACAGGAGAACTGGTGGTCAGCTGAAGAGAGGTCTTCTCATCTTTTATTTTTATATTTATTTTTTTATATTCGTCCATGGTCCATATTGTGTTGTTTCGAGAGATAGATAGAGAAAAACAGGAGACAGAACAGGGAAAGGAGAAGAGGCAACACCTGATGAGAAGAAAGACCATCCTGCTGCTGTTGCTCCTGGTCACACTGGGTGCGATATTCAGCAGCATCGCCGTTGGAAAGAGCCATCTCCCTGCAGGGATGCAGAAGATAATCGACTACAACAACAGGAGCACTGCGGACTTTGCCCTGAAGATCTCCTTTTTCATCGCATTTGTCGCAGGCATGCTGGGCATACTCTCTCCTTGCCTCCTGCCGTTCCTTCCTGCCTATTTCTCTTATACCTTCAAGGAGAAGAAGAACATCACCAAGATGACCTTTGTCTTCTTCTTCGGGTTCAGCAGCTCCTTCGTGCTGATGGGGCTTGCTGCAGGGTTTTTCGGCCAGACCGTCCTGACGGTCATACAGACCGGCTGGCTCGTGTCCATCGCAGGACTCATGATCGTCGTCTTCGGCATCATGACCCTGATGGGAAAGGGGTTTGCGTCCATCCTCCATGAGGGACGCACCTTTTCCAATGACGTTCCGGGAACATTCCTCTTCGGCATCTTCTTCGCCCTCGGATGGACTGCCTGCCTGGGACCTATCCTGGCAGGCATCCTTGGCATAGGCGCCATCCTGGGCAGCCCCATCCAGTCAGGCATCCTGCTGTTCTTCTATTCGCTGGGGAACATGGTCCCGCTGTTCCTCCTCGCGGTCTTCTATGACCGGCTCAATCTTGGCAGGTTCATGAAGAAGACCATCACAGTGAGGATAGGGAAGAGGCGGGAGATCCCCCTGACCAATCTCATCGCAGGAGGACTGTTCCTGCTCATCGGAGGAGTCATGGTCATCTTCCAGGGGACTGCGCTGGTGAACACCTGGGATTTCCTTGGGACAAAACAATATTTCTATTCGGTCCAGGACGCGCTCATGGCCTGGCAAGGGGCACCCTTGTTCAGCATGGTGGTGTTCTCCCTTTTCGTCCTGGGTTTCGGCTATTTCTTCTGGAGACAGAGAAAGAAAGGAAAACCATAAAAGAGAACCGTCCAACGATCCTGCATGAATATTGCCATCATCGGTGCATCCGCCAAGCAGGAGCGTATGAGCAACAAGGCGGTGAGAGCCTATCGTGACCAGGGACACCGGGTCTTCCCGGTCAACCCGAAAGAGCAGGAGATCGAAGGGATTCCCTGCCATGCTTCCATCCAGGACATCCGGGAACCCATCGACCGCGTGTCGGTCTATGTCAATCCAGAGATAGGCATGACGCTTGCAGAGGGGATCGCGGCCAAAAGACCGAGAGAACTTTTCCTGAATCCTGGTTCTGAGAGCGAGACACTGATAGCGAAGTTCAGGGAGCTTGGCCTGGAACCGGTGATGAAGTGCAGCATCCTCGACATAGGCATCCATCCGGAGGAGATGAAGTGAGGAAAACAGAAGGATGATCCGCTCAGACCGACTCGTGCTCAGGCCGCTGGAAGAGAAGGACGCGAAGGACGTCGTGGCGGCCATCAACTTCAGAGAGATTGCAAGATACACCCGCATCCCTTTTCCCTATACGCTCACCGATGCGAAGAACTTCATAGGCAGACAGGAAAAGGAGGCCCTCGAGAAGAGATCCTTCGCTTTCGGCATCTTTCTCAGGGAGAAGGAATCGCTCATCGGTGGCATAGGCATCCACAACATCAACTGGGAAGACGGCAGAGGTGATTTCGGCTATTGGCTGACACCGGCAGAACAGGGCAAGGGCTATGCCCGGGAAGCTGCCTACGCGCTCCTCAGGCATCTCTTCTACGACCTTCAGCTGAACAGGGTCGAGATCGAGACCATCCCGTCCAACAGGGCATCGCAGCGGCTGGCGCAATGGCTTGGAGCAGAGAAGGAAGGGTTCCTGAGAAAACGCTGCTGTGCCCAGGAAGAACAGCAGGATGTCTTTCTCTTCGGACTCTTGGGATCGGACTTCGAGCGGCTGGACCATGAAGGGCGTTATCGGAGAGAGGACCGGACAAAAAAAATATAAGCAGGACCGCACTGAGCGAGAAGATGACAGCATACAGGATCGAACATGACCGGCCGAACTGCATCGGTTGCGCCGCCTGCGCCGCCATCGCCCCTGACTTCTGGAAGATGGATGACAAGGACGGGAAGTCAGACATCGTCGACGGTGTGAAGAAACCGGATGGACAGGAGGAGCGGGACATCGAAGAGCAGGATCTTGCCATCAACAAGGAAGCGGCAGAGTCCTGCCCGGTCAACGTCATCCATCTGAAGGACCTGAAGACCGGCGAGCGCATCATCTGATGCGACAGCAGGAGACCATAGTTCTCGATTACATAAGGTATATAAATGAGGGAAGGTTATCAACGAGCTACCATCTGGAGAGGGACATCTGACTTGGGTGCCCTTGAGAAGATATGACGATTCTATGGACAAGGAGGTCACCAGGACATGAGGATCTACACGCTCGAGGATATTGAGGAGATACTCCCTGAAGTGGAGCGTATCGTCCGGGATATGCGGAGGATGCACCGCAGGATTCTCGCGCTCTCCGAGAACAGCGAGGAGGAGATAGAGCTGGAGGATGAGAGCAGAAACATCTGCCTGCGGTACAGCTTTGTCGAGGGATCCCCTGAAGTCGATGAGCTCATAAGGAAAGTCAATGCCAAGATCAGTCTCCTGGAAAGGGCAAACATCATCATAGGAGACATGGACGCGGGAGAGATCGAATTCCCGTCGCTCTTCCAGGACAAGAGGATCTTCTATCCCTGGAGGATCGGCATGAAACGCATCACGCATTGGTATTCTGAAGATGATGATTACCAAGGCAAGAAGAACATCATCGATCTGCGGAGAAGAGAGCGGAAAAAGGAGGAAACAACATGATACCGATCACCGTGACGAAGGAGACCTATGCTGAGCCGGTTGCAGCCTGCAGCGCCGTCGGGATATTTGAAGGGGAAGATGCCAAGAATCTCCCGGAAGACATCCCCTCAGGAGTGATCGATGAACTGAAAGGGCTCATGCAGAAGAAGCAGTTCACCGGCAAGCTCAAGGAACTGAGAAGCTTCACGCTAGACAGCTTCCACCATGCTCTTGTCGTCGTGGGACTCGGCAAGAGACAGGAGTATACCCTCGAACGGATGAGGAAGGCCGTGGCCAAGGCGGCCATCTTTGCCCGGTCCGTCAAAGCGCCGTCTTTGGCTTTCAACTTCCATCTCAAGGATGTCGATCCCTTTTCGCTCACCACAAGGGCCCAGGAAGCGACCGTCGCCGCGCTTCTTGCGCTGTACCGTTTTGACAAGTACAAGACAGAAGGCAAGGAAAGGGCACGGATGAAAAAGCTGGTCCTGTTCGCGCAGGCCAGGGACAGGCCGGCCATAGCCGAAGGCGCCCGCACCGCCCAACCGATAGCCGAAGCGGTGATGAACGCGAGGGATATGGGAAACACGCCTGCAAACATCCTCGGACCTGCAGATTTTGAGGAGTATGCCCGAAAAAGGGCGAAGAGCAACAGGCTCAGGTTCTCTGTCCTGAGCACCAGGGACCTGAAGAGGAAAGGCATGGACCTGCTCGTTGCGGTAGGAAAAGCGTCGAAAGAGGGTCCAAGGATGATCAAGATAGAATACATCCCGTCCAGGAAGACCAGGGGGATGAAGAAGATCGCCCTGGTCGGAAAAGGGGTGACCTTTGACAGCGGAGGACTGAACATCAAGCCGACACAATGGATGGATTACATGAAATCAGACATGTGCGGAGGAGCAGATGTGGTTGAGGTGGTGGTGGCTGCCAAAAGGCTCGGTTTGCCCCACCATATCACAGGCATCATCCCGCTCGCTGAGAACGTGATCGGAGGAGATGCCATGCGCCCGGGAGATGTGGTGAAAGGCTATGGCGGCAAGACCGTCGAGATCATGAACACCGACGCAGAGGGAAGGCTCATCCTTGCCGATGCCGTCGCCTGGGCAGAGGATGCGAAGCCAGACCTCATCATCGACATCGCTACGCTCACCGGCTCATCCATAGGTCATCTCGGCTATGAAGGCAGTCCTGTCCTGGGAACAGCAGAGAAAGCGCTGGAGGTGCTGGAGCAGGCTGGTCTGGATACCCATGAGCGCATTTGGAAGATGCCGATATGGAAAGAGTTCGAAGAATTGATCAAATCGGACATCGCAGACCTGAGAAACCTGTCCAAGCCGACGGGCAGGGAAGCAGGGGTCATCACCGGCGGATTGTTCATGAAGCAGTTCATCAAGAAGACGCCCTGGATCCATATCGACATCGGCAATATGAGCTGGTTCCCCGAAGCGCGGGATTACATACCCAAGCAGGCATCGGGATGGGGTGTGCGGCTTCTCATCCTGTTCCTGGAAAGATTCAAGTAGTTCTTCCTGCCTTCTTTCTTTCTTGTCCGTTATCTTCTTTCTGATGTATCGTCACCTGGGTTATCGCATACAAGAGCACCAGTGCCGCAACCCACTGCACCAGACTCAGCACAGAGCCGTTGACGAGATAGTCGAAGACGATGGCCGACGCCGGAAAGAAGAGTTCGGCTATGGTCGCTATGGACGCCCTGATCCTCTGCAGGCCGTAGTAGTACAGGAAGAGCGCGCCGGATCCTGTCGTCAGACCGATGATTGCGAAGATGAGCCATTGGCTGCCGGTGATGGAAGAGAAAGGAAAGCCCTGCCCGAGGATGGCAAGATAAAGCGTCATGATGATGGTCGTGAAGAAGTACCGGTAGAACGTCACGGTCCTGAAGCTGTAGGTCATGACGACCTTCCTGCCGAGGACAGTGGCAGCACCGAAGGAGAATGCCGCGAGAAGAGCGTAGGAGACCGCTTCCAGTGACGCATCGACTGTTGGTGTGCGGAGACCGAAGGCGAGGAAGTAGGTAGCGATAACAGCAACAGATGCCCACAGGAAGTACCTGCCCCTGAGCCTTTCCCTGAGCAGGATGGCTGCAAGGCCTATCGCAAAGATGGGCTGCAGCTTCTGTATCATGATGACGACAGAAAGCTGGTTGAAATGGACCAGGAAAAGGGCCTTGACGATGGAGAGGGTCCCCAAAGCGCCTCCAAAAAGGGCTACGGCAAGAAAAGTGAAGAGGTCGGCCCGGGAGAATCGCTTCATCGCTGCAAATTCCCTGTGAAGGAAGAGTACCATGAAGAAGAAAGGCAGGAGATGGAGGAGGAACACCACGAAGGGAACATTGAGGGAGAAGAGCCGGGGTGTCAGTACGACACCGTCAAAGCCCCAAAGGATGGCAGCGAAGGCGACGAAGCCTGCTCCCAACAATCGTCTGTCCATGCTATCTGTGGAAAACAGGTTACTTAATAAGTTTATGGTACCCATAAATGATTAATGTTCTTCTGTTAGAGCTGCCAAAAGCTTTTTAAAGGAACCTGTGTTTCTGAGGCTTCATGGTTTCAGGAAACAAGAAGTCCGGGAGGTTCAGGAGAATCTTCAAGAAGACGCCCGGCGGAAAGACCATAGTCTCCTATGAAGAGAGCACGCCTAAGCAGGCCAAGTGCAGCAACTGCAGCGCTCTCCTTCACGGCATCCCCCGGCTCAGACCTGCGAAGTTCAAGAATCTTCCGAAAAGCCAGAAAAGGCCGGAACGGCCCTATGGGGGCAACCTCTGTTCAAGATGCGCAAGGGCGATGATCGCCCAGAGCGTTGCAGAATAGTCTGAACAATTACAAAAAGTGATGTTGTCTCGCAGATGAACCGGCATGGTGACAGCCGGTGATACACAGAGACGGAGGGAAAAAATGTTTGAGATCGGTAGGCTCTGCATGAAGATTGCAGGCAGGGATTCGAAAAGATACTGTGTCATTGTCGATGTTCTTGAGAACAATTATGTGCTTGTTGATGGCGGTGTGAGACGAC
The DNA here is from genome assembly GCA_013152815.1 of Nanobdellati archaeon. Lineage (GTDB taxonomy): Archaea > Nanobdellota > Nanobdellia > Woesearchaeales > JAADFO01 > JAADFO01. The sequence goes on along the minus strand of JAADFO010000066.1, from coordinate 566 downwards.
GGAAGGTCAACTCGCTCCATCTGACGCCGACAAAGCAGAAGATAGACCTGAAGAAAGGCGCATCCCATGACGAGGTGAAGAAAGCTTTCGAGAAGTTGGGACACCTTGTATGGGAGACCAAGCCGAAGCAGGCCGGGCCAAGACCAAGAAAGGTCAAGAAGAAGAAAGAAGCGCCTGAAAAGAACCCGAAGAAGGCCAGGAAAGCAAAGGTTTCCGGCACCGAAGGGAAGCCGAAGCAGGCAGCCAGACCGAAAGAAGAGAAGGCCAAGCCGGAAGCTGCTCCAAAGGAAGAAGCAAAGCCCGCACCCAACCTTGCCAAGAACCCCGCTCCCAAGAAGGAGTGATTTTTTCTTTCCATCTTTTTTCTAAAAAGAAAGAGAACGCAAACACAAGTGGAACTAACGGTGTTGAGTTCAATAAAATTGAGAGGCTAAAAAACAGAAGGGGGACAATTTTTCTTTAAAATCGGCAAAAATATAAATAGTGTAGAACATTATTTCTAACCAGAATGAGAATAGGCGACGTTTTTGTAGCTGGTGGTTTACCTACAGTTACCTATAATCCCA
>JAADFO010000065.1:2508-4224 GCA_013152815.1 Nanobdellati archaeon | reverse complement strand
TTGTCCTTGCAGCTGGTCTTCATGGCCTCATCCCTGATCTGGTCGCAGAGGAGCGCATCTCCCTGGTCCAAAGCCTTTGTCTTGGTGGAGAGGTCGAGGCAGTTCTGTCTCTCTGCCGGCTCGGTGAAGCTGTCGCAGTCTGCGGTCGGCTCCTGTGTATTGACCCGGGGAGCATCCCTGTTGTTCAGGGAGATGAGGATCTGGTTGACCTCGTTCCTGCAGGACAGCTGCAGGTCCTGGTCGGTGATCTGGTCGCACATGACCATGTCCCTGCTGCTCAATGCTTTCACCTTGATGACCCGGTTCAGGCAGCCGTTCCTGATGTTTTCGTCATCGATCTGCTTGCAGAGGTCAGGGTCAGCCTGTCTGAGGGCATTGTTCATGATCTGTATGTTGATCAAGGACGCTTCCTTGGCCTGTTCCACTGTCTGCTTGTCCGGAGCTTTCTGCTCCTGGCCTGTGCCCTGTGCAGGCGGCGTCCCTGTCGCAGCGGGCTGGCTGCCCGGAGTTGTTTGCTGTTGCTGTTCAGGTGAACCGCAGCCCATGAGAAGGATGCTTATGGCTAGCAAAGTAAGAAAGAATAGCAGCAGGATAGGTCTCATTCACTTCACCCTCTTTTTTGGTCCTGACCTTGGTTGCTCAGACCACATTTATATTTCCTTTATATGCTCTGAGTAAGTGTTCTTCTATAAATATGTATCGCATGCTGTGATGTTCTGCTGTGACGCTATCTTTTCCTGGTTGCGGAGTTGTGTTCGGAGTTGTGTTTTGATGCTCTTTCCTGCTTTCTTGCCTGTATCGCCTATCATCCCTGCTGAGTAAGAAGCAAGTTTTATTAAAGCCGTCTGATATCTAGCAGGTAGAGGAGGTGCGCATGGATTCCATCGTGGAATATATCCTTGCCCAGAGAAAGCAGGGATTTGACTATGAAGCCATCAAGAAGAAGCTTCGTGCCGCAGGGCATGACCCTGTGGAGATAGAGGAAGCGTTCATCCATATCAACCGCCAGCACAGGCACCGCGCCATCCTCCTGTTGGTCACGATCCTCATCATCGGTCTTGGCACTCTCGTCGCCCTGAATCTCAACAGCCTCAATCAATACTATGACCAGGCAGTCACCTATACTGAGGATGAGCATATCGACATGCTGCAGGATATGAGCCGTATCACCACCGAGGGGTATGCCGACGGGGTCCTCCAGGGAAAGGGGTTCCTTGAGATGCCCATCCAGGTGAAGTCTGACCGGCTCACCCTGGAGATCAATGCGACAGGCATCTATTGCCAGGATCCTCCCCAGCGGTCATTCGTCTATGAAGGCAAAGAGATACCCTACGACTATTTCAGCGAATCCATCGAGGTGAAGGACGGCAACATCGTCCGTCATCCCCTGACTCCTGCAGAGAAAGAGCAGGCCATCAAAGAGGACGGATGGCCCATCCTGCTCATATCACTCGACGGTGAGACCGTGGCGCGGGCAGCGATAACCTCGGCAGACTCTGTACTTTATGATGTTCCCTTCGATGCCTCTTCCTATAATGGGAGACAGTCGGCACTCAAGATCCTTTTCAGCAATCCCTGCCGTTTCCAGACCCGGGAGATGCAGCACGCAGTGAGAAGAAAAGTGCTTCTGGACGGGCTTGAACTGGTGCAGCATGATGCCGTCGAGCGTCGCTACGTCGGCAAATGAAGCGCATCTTTTTCTTCCTGATGGCTCTT
>JAADFO010000065.1:0-2452 GCA_013152815.1 Nanobdellati archaeon | reverse complement strand
TCTGCTTTTTGATGTAAACTATTAAACTATATATATGCCTGTCTTATCCTTGGTCCATGGCTTTTCATCTTCGCTGGCTCGATCTTGCAGCCCTCTTCATCATCCTGGGAAGCGGTTTCCTGGTCTACAGCCCCCATGTCCTGCATCCTGGCCCCTACATGGACCCCGGTGCAGGGAAGCTCATCCATCACTCCCTGGGATATTATCCCTATCCGCTCCATATCGACGGCTGGCAGCACCTTGCCCAGGCCAGGCAGATCCTCGAGGAAGGCTTCACCGACCGCAATCCCCAGTTCCAGGAATATGTCTACCATTCCTCCAGGGAAAGGGGCTTCCATGTGATTCTGGCAGCCATCACCCTCCTTCCGGGCATCTCCCTGATGGGCATGTCGTCCTTCCTTCCTGCGGTGTTCTTCATGATGACGGCTCTCCTGGTCTATCTCTACTTCAGGGATGTCCTCAGGAAGCCGGAGGGCGGCCTTTTTTCCATCGTCCTCCTTGCTTTCATGCCCTCAAACGCCAATATCCTGGGCAACTGGTTCCTCATACCGCTGAACCTCTGGCTCTTCCTCTTCATGGGCCATCTGCTCATCTTCCATCGGGTCAGGGATGTTCGCTGGAGGTGGGGCGGCATCATCCTGGTCCTCATCGCTTCCTATCTCATCTATCCCTTCGCGACCCTGTTCATCCTTCTCCATCTGGGAATCCATGGCCTGCGTCTCCTCTGGGAACGTCGGCAGGACCTTTCTCAGCCGGTCAGGGTATCCCTCTTCGTGGGTCCTGTGGTCCTGGCGCTTCTGGCCCTCTCCCAGAAGCACGCCCTTTCCCAGCTTCTCTTCAGGCAGGGCTGGACAGCTGTCGAATACCACTATCTCCTGCCCGATCTGCTGCATCCTGTCTTCATCTTTTTCGGGCTCCTCGGCCTCTGGCTCCTCTATCGGAAGGACACGCTCTTCAGCCTGCTCGGATGGACCTTCTCCCTCTTCGCCATCGTCTCGACCTACACCTATCTGTCGCAGCGGTTCACCCTGCTCGTTCCCTACCAGCGGCTGCTCTTCTTCTGGCAGGCCATCCTCATCCTCGGAGCAGGGTATGGGCTTGCCTGGAGCATCCAGCGCCTGCAGGGGTGGAGTTTCCTCTCGGGGATCTTCGGAAGGATGAGAAGCCAGCTGGTCACCTCGGTCCTTGCCATCATCGTCCTGCTTGTCATCTTCCTCTCGCTGTTCCCGGGGTATTATATCGCGAAGCCTGACCGGTTCTCGGTGCAGAAGGCCATGGGTGCCGATGAGAAGATCCTGCTGTCAGAGGCGCAGCAGCAGGGCAGGGTCATGCTTGCCGATCCGTTCCTCTCTGCGACCATCTATCCGATGACCGGCATGAAGGCAGCGGCCACCATCTCGGCCAACCTCGACGGCAGGGACCAGGCGTTGTACGGGAAGTTCATGCGGGCGGACTGTTCGGGCAGGAGTTCCCTGCTCCGGAAATACGATGTCGACCATGTGCTGTCCCGCCGGAGCATCTCCTGTCCCGGCATGGTGCTGGTCGACAGGGCGGGGGGAAGCAGGCTCTACGAGGTGCGATGATGAGGCTTGCTATTTTCCACGACCACCTTGGAAGCATCGGAGGCGGCGAGAAGCTGGTCATCGAGCTGGCGAAAGCGTTCCATGCAGACATCATCACGACCGAGCTCAACGAGGAGAACCTTGAGCGCATCATCCCGAAGAAGGACAGGAACTTCAGGGTCATCGATATCGGTCCGATCGTGCAGATACCTATGCTGAAACAGGTCCATTCCTCCTGGAAGATGCACCGGGCATCTTTTTCCGGCTATGATGCCTATATCATGTCCGGCAACTGGAGCATCTTCGCCTGCAGGAAGCATCATCCTAATTTACATTATATCCATACCCCTCCAAGGATGTTCTACGACAGCAAAGAGGAGTTCTATCGTATTGCGCCCTGGTGGGGAAGATGGGTGTTCCTGCTCTGGGTGAAGCTGCATGCCTGGTTTCTCGAGAGGCAGCTGCCCTATGTTGACAAGGCCGTTGCGAACTCGAAGAATGTCCAGCGGCGCATCAGGAAATATTTCCATATGTCTTCTGTCGTGGTGTATCCACCCATCAGGCAGTACGCTTTCAGGAAATATGGTGATTTTTGGCTCTCGGTCAACAGGTTCTATCCGCATAAGCGTCTTGAGCTGCAGATCGAGGCGTTCCGCAGACTTCCTGAGGAGAAGCTGGTCATCGTCGGCGGCTATATGCGTGGGGATCATGCAAGGCATTATTATGCGAAGCTAACAAAAAGCCTGCCGTCTAATGTCACGCTTGCCGGTGAAGTGACCGAGAAGAAGCTTGCAGAACTGTACGGGACCTGCAAAGGCTTCATCACGACGGCAAAAGACGAGGATTTCGGCATGACCGTGCTGGAAGCGATGAGCGCAGGAAAGCCCGTC
>JAADFO010000064.1 GCA_013152815.1 Nanobdellati archaeon | reverse complement strand
GGGACACCCAGAGCGGCAGCCTCACGGTTCATGGTCCCGCCACCGCTGATAACAAGATCAGAGTGCCACATGAGATTCAGGCCATTGATTACACGCTCAGGTATGATGATTTTCCTTGTGTCGCAAAACTCTGGCCAGAGTGTCTTTATCTTGACCTCCTGTTTCTTGTTGCGGGGCAACAAGATCAAGCGGGTATTTTCATTAGTCCCCAGGAAGTTGATGGTTGCTTCAAAAAGTTCTTCGCTCTGAGGATTATGGTAGTGTGCTTCCGTCGCTGGGGGACGTATGGTTACGACAATGTCCTTTTCAGCGAGGCCCAAGAAGTTTCTAACGGAGAAGTCAGGAGTGAATCTTGGAACGTAGACGTCCTCTTTGATACCGGGGTATTTCAGAATTGATCGTTTTTTTAGTTTGATGGCGCTGTCAGGAATAACCTCGGGTACTATCACCCATTTCGGATGGGCTATCGGAAACAACGTGGCATGTTCATAATCGAAAATCACCACCGAAGGTATACCCAGTATTGCAGCTAATATCTGCTGGGAGCGCGAACCGTGTGACAATGCCAGATCCGGTTTTTCCCTCCGTACAACAGGCATCAATTGAAAAGCCCGCCAAAAAAGACCGGACAATTTGGCGACCTTGTTTTTTCCGTAATGCTTCCCGATACGTTTATATTTGAGGTGAAACAAGTCGGCTAATCCGCATGTTTGGAAGCAGTCTCTTGCAGTAAGTATTACATCATACCCACGGCTGTCCAGTTCTTTAATGATCGGCTCAAAAAAGGGTACGTGAGGCGAATTGTCCAAGTCGATCCATATCTTTTTCTTGTAAGAAGCCACTATTCCCATCTCCTTATTGTTAGAAGCAACCGATACGAGATGTGTTTTGCTTGCACGGCTTCTTCGGATACCATCGCCATGCCTCCCCAGGGCAAGCTAATGTTCCGATCTTACACCCTGCAGGCACGAAGCCCTCAGGACAGGCTGTCATCAATTCTCACCTCTGTCGTCCCCCTCCCCTCGCCCCATGGGCCAGTCGGTGAATGCCCATCCGCACCATGTCCGCGCACCTCTTGACGAAGGGTTTGATGTCCTTTCTGCTGAAGGTCGCGAAGACATGGGGCTTCAAATAGGGCTTGACGAATTGGGCGGGAGAACGACGGCCGATACCGGAAGATCCAAGGCCCTGAAAAACATCTCTGAACTCGTCTATCCAGCATACCTCCTCCGTCGCATCCTTGCCGCCGGTCCCGAGGGGGCCTGCCGGAAGCTCGTTCCGGACGAGATGCCTGTACTGGATCCAGGGGAAGTTTATGCCGCATTTCAGGGAGAGAAGGATCGAGCGGTTGTATCTGCCGTTGACCTCCATGAGCTTGTAAACGCCGTCTCTTGCGTCCTTCTTGAACTCTGTGCAGGAATACCCGTAGAAGCCCATGGCCTTGAGTACCTTCCTCCCCGTACCGACTATCTCCGGTATGTCCCTGTTTACAACGACACTGGGCACCCCGAACCCGGCAGGGGATTGCCTGAGCTTGTTGGCCGTGAACTCTACGAGGGGTTCGCCGTTCCAAAAATAAGAGTTGTAGTTCACGCTGTGCGGGTCATCGCCGGGGATGTATTCCTGGAGCATCACCTCCAGACCTGCCTCTTCAGCCAGTTTGTAGGCGGAGAGCATCTCTCCGAAATTCTCGACGCGGACCAGCTTCTCCCCGAAGAGACTGTAGAAACGATGGCTGATGCAGGGTTTCACCACGCAGGGATATTCTATGTCCCTTCCATATTCCTTCACGTCCATGAGGCAACTTGGGACTATAGTCTTTGGAGAGGGCACACCGATGCGCTCGGCCAGGGCGTAGGTATACTTCTTGTTTATGAATTTCTCAGTGACGTCCCATCCCGTGCTAGCAACGATGAAGTGCCTCTGGAGGAGTTCCTTGTGCCTGGACACGACGAGGAGGGTGGAATCGTCCGCAGGGACGAGAAGTCCCCTGCCGAAGCGCCTGGAATGGTCTATGAGCAGACCTATGAACCCCTCCTCGTCCGTTTCCGGGTGGGGAGTAAAGATCCTCTCCTCCGCATACCTGGAGACGTATCCCATGTCCCTCTTGTCGTAATAGAACACCTTCACGGGCACATTCTTTGAGCCGAGGGCGCGTATGACCCCGAGGCCTATAGTGTGGCTCGAAAGAATGAAGGCCGGTATCATGCCTCTGTCTCCTGCAGACAGATCATCCACTGATCACCGAAGCCCCTCACAAAGAAAAACGATCTCAGCTCTATTGCCCTCCTGCAAAACCCCTGGCGTCACCCGGCGCAGCCCCCGCAGGAGGTCGGGACGGTGCCGGAACCTCGAGGACGGTCCGTTCAAATGCAGCTCAACCGGGCCTTGACGTTGTTGCGCTTGAGGTATCTTATGGCCTCGTTGACCCTCTCCTCTATAACGTCATCGGGGACCTTTGGTTCGATCCTGCCCGAGGGGGTGTTCTCCTTCTCGTGGTATGGAAAGATCGTAACCAGACTGAAGGGGGTGCGGCAGACAAAGTCCAGGGTGGCCTTGAAGTCATCCTCCGTCTCCGACGGGAAACCTACCATGATCTGTGTCGTCATCAGGATGTCCGGATTCAGGGACCTCATGCGGGCAAGGATGCCTTCAACCGGCCCGGCCATGTGCCCCCTGTTCATCAGCTCCAGGACCCTGTCGCTCCCTGACTGGACCGGACACAAGATGGAGCTGATCATATCCGAGCCGAAGACAGGGGCCAGTTCCCTCTCGTACTTCACCAGCCATCTCGGATGTATCTCCTCGACGTGGAAGCGGACACTGCAGCCTTCCTTGCCGGCCTTGAAGGCATCAGATTCCTGGAGCAACCTCGACAGGAGGACGGGAAAAGTGCTTTCCCTGTCTAGGCCGTAGGCGCCGACATCATCGCCAAGAATGACGAAATCCCTGTACCCTTCGTTCAGCCCCTTCCTGAGCTGGTTCAGGATCTCCTCTTCACTGCAGCTCTTGAGCGGGCCGATTGCACGTTGTATCCCGCAATAGCTGCACCCGCCGAAACATCCCCTGCAGATGAAGAGGTTGTATCGCCTTTCGTCGGGGTTGAGCATCTTCTTCATCCTCTTCTCGGCGTACCTCGCGGTCTTGAGAAAGAAGGAGCTTGAGATCTCGAACTCGTGCCAGAACTTCTTCAACGCCTTCGGCAATGGTGTCGCCCGCACGGTGGAGGCACTCATGTCGGCATTGGTCATGTCAGCATACCTGACCCTTATGCCGTCGAACAAGGCGTCGATTTCGTCGAGGTTCTTCGGGGACAGGCAGCGCAGGTGAGCAAACTCCGCAAACCTCGAAGGCGCGATATCGGGTAGACATCCGTATATGATCAGCTCCGCCTCATAATCCATCAGCTCCCTGATCCGCCTCACCGAATGGTCCTCCTCTTTTTTCTTGAAGGCACAGGTCGACAGGAGTATATATCCAGCAAGTGCCGGATCGTCGACCACGGTGAAACCGTTCACAAGGAAATACTGGTACAGTTTCGACAGTTCGGCATTTCTCCTGCTGCAGCCGTCATCCTCTATGTATATAGTCGTCTTCACCACTGATGGACAAGGCCCTACTGGTCGCAGTTGGAACAGAGGGAGATGGAATGAAATTTCTTCTCCCTGTGCAACCCCTTGATCGACAGCAAGGCATCAGAGTTCCAGACCTCCCTGATCGGTTGGCTGCCGAGACTGCCGAAAACAGTGGTTCCGTCCAGATCGGCCGTGCAGAGCGTGACGTCGCCATTCCAGAAGACCGTCATCCTCTCCCACAGGTTCCTGCAGGTAACGGCCCTTGGACGGATGAAGCCGTCATCACTCTTGAACCTTGCAAACTGTTCTGATATCCTGTCACGCATCCGGACGTGGTCGACCGTTCCACTCCAGAACCTGTAAAACTCTTTACTTTCTTTCTCATTCTCTGGCATCTGATAGAAAACGGTCTCGATGACCGGGCCGTTCAGTCCTGCAGACCTCCGCAGCTCCAGGAAGGCGAGCAGGTTTCGTCTTACCCTTTCATGGTCCACTCCCCGCATGATGCCTTCATGAACCGCCTTCGAATGACCGAGTATGGAGACCATGAAGTGGTCGCCGTTGTCAACACCGGCGCTCAAGATCCCCTCGGCCTTCTCCCTGTCGAGGAGCATGCCGTTGGTTGCCAACGTGAAAGCGAGTCCTCTTGATTTTATGTGACTGATCATGTCGACTATGTGCGGGTTCAGCAGGGGTTCACCATGAAGATAGAGATGTACCCTCCTGATCCCGACTGCAGCCCCTTCATCTATGATCTTTCTGAACAGGCCGGGATCCATGAAGCCCCTTTCCCGCTCCATCCTCTCCCTGGAACAGCAGATGCAGTTGACATTGCAATGATTGGTCGGCTCTATCTGCAGACAGAGAGGGACGCTGCTTCTACTGCCCCTATAGAGAGGCAGGCGTGATCTCAGGTGTACGAGCTTTCGCGTGACCTTTTCCAGGTCGCTCAGGGACCGGACAAGCCTGAATTCCTCCACTGCGTATCGGATCCAACCACGCATTACTGTGCCTTTTCAGCTCCCTCCACCTTCTCCAGCCACTCCTCTCTCCAGAAAAAGAAACAGGTCCTGTCGCAGGCTCCGAAATCCTTGGTGCCCTCACAGAAGACTCCCTCCAGGATGACAATCCCCCTGCACTTCTTCATGAGATAGTCACGTTCGTCAAGGAATTTCTCGACCCGTTTCAGTACTCGTTGCGTGGAACCGCAAAAAGGCCACATCTCCTCCATGAAGGCACACCCCTTAAGCTGGTTCCACCGGTTGACCGTGGACAGTATCTCCTCTCTGGACCTCACCCTCACCAGGTCACCAGGATGCAATACAGCGGCATTGCCCTGCACAGAGGCGTTCGTGGCGGCCTTCCCCGGAGCCACTATCTCTGAAAGCATGTTGACTATGTAGTTCTTCCGTCTCTTCAGTATCCTCCTGAGACGGTTTCTTCTCTGCCAGATCCTGCTTGTGAAGCCAAGGGGTTCCGCCATCCCCTCGAAGCCGTACAGTTGACATCTGTTCAACTCCATCACGTGCCTCCCACCCGTTGTGGACTCCGGCCTTCGCCGTCGGAAAGATATGTTATAGTTGCTGAATCAACCTTCCTCTCCCCTTGATTTCCCGTCATGTCCTGTTCAGGCCTTACCGCTCGGAGAAAGTAAATATCCTGTCTCTCGGAAACGAACCGTCTCTTTTGCCCGCTTGCTCCTCATCCGAGGTGCCGGTAACACAGTCTCCCGAAGCCGGGAAGAATGAACTCGGGTGCCTTGTTACATATCACTTTCACGGCCCTGGTGAGGATGGACGACTCCCTGTTGCCCCTCCCGTGGGACGCCGATGGCGGGCAGTAGAAGTGGGGAATGTCAGTGACCTTCGTGCCCCATCGTCTCTTGAAATCCATCAACCCCTTGTTTGCCGGCGAGGTCCTGCCGAAGTCGAGAATCTCATACCCTTCGCGATAGGATGACTTTATCGCCTCCCAGAAGAGAAAGGGGACGGCGCTCATATTACGATAGGCGTGGTCATGGACGGAAAACTCGATGGAGACGCGGTTTCTGAACTTGAAAAGTATGACTCCGGCTATCGCCATGCCCCCGAATTCCGCCAGAAGGATTTCAATATTTTTCGTGGGCAGGAAGACCTCCCGGAGCATCCTGAAAAAAAGATAGGGCTGGGGCGGAAGACCGAGCCTTTTCCGGTTCTTCACGTAGAGACTGTAAAAGAGCAGGAGGTCCGATTCCTGCTCACCGGCCCTGACTCTCAGGCCGCTCTTTTGTCCCCGCGAGATCCTTTGCCTCACGCAGGTCCGGTCGAAGGTCTTTCTCACCCCCTCGAGGTCGGTGTCAAGATCCAGATAATGATGCTTGTAGAAACGCTGAACCCCGAATCTCTCATCCCGTACCACGGAAGAGGACGAAAAGGCCCTTATCTCTATGTAGGATGTCTTCAACCTCCTTGAAAGCGACACCGCGGACTCCAGGAGTTCGTCCATCTCGTCACGACCGGAGACGAGAGGATCGAACAAGGTTGCAAATGGGATACTGACAAGCCTGTTGCCGGTAATCCGGCTCCTCACCTCGAAGAGGGGCAGGGCGGCCTTGATGCCGCCGTTGCTCAGCAGAACGAGGTAATGTCCCCTCATGTGGTTGAAACTCTTCTCCAAGACCTTTTTCCAGCCGGAAAGATGACATATCCAGCTCATGGGATGTTTTTCGACAAACACATCCCACCTGCGATCCACTAATGGATCGATAATGGCGGTGTTCATGGCTGACTCATCCTTAACCAATTCTCGTAAAGATCCGTATTGGAAAAGGTCCGCTCTCTTCCGGTCCTCACAAGAAGTTTCGTTCCAGCCTCAATGTTGCCAGGATATCCTGAAGAGTATACATCCCGTGTTTACACCCTGCAAAGGGTATCAGACCAGAAACGGCTCATCTCTGAAGGCAGCACATGCCAGTATCGTCCATTGTATTCAGAGTCGATATAGTCGAGAAACTCCCTGTAATACTCGACCGGATATTCTTCGAGCCCCTGTTTTCCGTTCAGATTCATATAATCCGGATGGGTGGTCAACAATGCCATACCACCGTTTTCTGCTATCCAGTCCAGCTTCTTCTTCCATATATCGATGTTTTTCTCACCCATGAGGACGAAGACAGTGAAGTCCTGAGGGATGGTATAAGGGAGCTCCACGTATCTTCCACACCGGTCATTCATCACGATGAACGGAAAAATGGTCCCAACCCCCTCGAACCAAGGTTCGAAGGGATCCGTATCAAAGGTCGATGAATCATACTCGATGTCGAGCTCGTGAAGCCATTCGAGGTTGCGATCCATTGAGCCTGAACGGAAACCTTTGCTGTTCCACTCTTTCAGATAGTGGTTGATCCTGGCTGCCCTCTCCGTGAAGACCTTCTCTGACCTGTAGAGCTTTCCGTCGTGGTTGAGATCATGCACTCCCACCTCGAAGCCGCTGGAGACGATGTAACGGCGCAGAGCGGATGAGACCTCGTATCTCTCGGGCACGAAGTTGAAGGACGAGCGGAATCCCGCGTCTATCTCTATCTCCATAAGCTCGCGGCACTTGTCCTGTCCCGCTGCAGTCTCTACGTCGTGAGTAAGAACCAGGGCAAACCGTTTGTTGTCAGGCCATCCAGACCATCCATCAGGCGGCTTGCCGGCTTTTTCGTCTATGGGCCATATATCTGTACATGTCAATCTTTGACTTGCAACAAGCCTTCTTCTTACAACAATCTGCAGCCATCTGGGAATAAAAGGTTTCAGGGCATAGTAAAGGTTCTTTTTGATATTATTCATCTCTTACGGATAGGGCTCGCATGCCTCCGTGCCTTGTCCCTTCATCCTACATGTTTATACAGAACGGAGCCTATCATTCTCAACACGGAAACAGGCATCTTGTTAAGAACCTTGTTGTGGAACTCCGGCACATGAGGATCACCGATTACAAAACTGCCTCTCCTGCAGTCATACCTGTAATACCTGATGATCTCTTCCGAAGCGCCCCAACCGTTCTTGAACTGCCTGAGCCCCCTGTTTCCTGTTTCCGTCCTGCCAAAACAGAACCTCTTGTAACCCCGACTGCAGTATTCCCTTATCGCCCTCCACATAACCAGGTTGTTTGCCCTGAGATGCTGGTATCTCTTATCAGAAGCCCCGTACTTATATACCGCCTTCTTTCCGAAGTGAAAGAAGACAGCTCCTGCGACAGCCTGTCCCTTGTAGCGCGCAAGGATCACCATCCCATGGTTTCTGGAGATAATGTGTTCGAATATCTTCCTGAAGAAGAAATAAGGCTGCGGGGGCAATCCATGCATTCTCCTCGTCAGACAGTTCAGCCGGTAAAATTCTCTCACTGCCTCCAGTGTTCCAAAAACAGAGACCCGGACACCTTCACGTTCCGCCCTTCTTATGTTTCTCTGCGTACTGCTTCTGAAAAGTGAATAAATTCCGTCTTCGTCTTCTGCAAGGCCGAGGGTATGTCCGTAGTATTTAGAGTACGGATGCACGGTTTTAAAAACAACCTCCCCCCCACCCCGCATCTCTATGAATTTCCACCCTGACCGCCTACCGTACTCAGTCAAACAGCCGATCATATCCTGAAAATGCAAACCTCCGTCACTGACCGGATCACAGTAATCCGTAAAAGGAAGGGATACGCCTCGCTTGCCGGTCAACCGGCTCCGTATCTCCATGAACGGCAAGCAGAAGTGTAAAGACCCGCCTTTGATAACACTGAAATAGAGCGGCCTGTATCCATAGGATTCGTGAAGGACCCTCGCCCAGTGTGACGTATGGAAGAAGGAATAGCCGTGAGTGGAAAGGAGCATTTCATCCCAGTCCCTGTAATCAAGTGGATTTATGACCTGCAGGTTCATTTGGATATACGATACTGTCCTACAAGCAGTGTAAGTCCTTGCAGGACGGTTCATGAGCTTTTACCGGACACTAATGATTCCGTCACCAAGCGCAAAGTCCCTCATGCTATACGCCGGATGTCCTGTGCCTCACCGAGCTTTGCCACTCCTTAATCCTCTCCACCACTTGCCTCTGCTGGTCCCCTGTAAGTTCAGGGTACATGGGGAGGGAGAGTATCTCTCCGGCAACCTTCTCGGATACGGAGAAATCACCCTTCGTGTAGCCCAAACTTGAATAAGCCTCTTGCAGATGAAGAGGTATCGGATAGTGAAGCCCAGTAGAAACCTGACGTGCCGAAAGATAGTCCCGCAACTCATCCCGGCGATGTGTACGAATCACATAGAGATGATAGACAGACCTTACCCATCGAGGCTCGCAAGGCGTTACAACATCCTCCACATCTCCGAGAAGCTCGTTGTAAAGACAGGCATTCCGGCGACGTTTTTCAGACCACTTGGGAAGTTCCGCAAGCTTTCTCTTCAGGATACCCGCCTGTATGGCATCAAGCCTTCCGTTGTATCCCTCCATCCTGTGTAAATATTTCTTTTCCTGTCCATGGTCGCGGAGCATGCGGACCTTTTGGGCGATGCGCTCGTCATTTGTTGTAACCGCCCCACCCTCTCCGCAGGCACCGAGGTTCTTTCCGGGATAGAAGCTGAAGGCGGCGGCCTTACCGATGGAGCCCGCCTTCTTCCAGCGGTTTTCTGTCTGCGAGAGATACTCGGCTCCATGAGCCTGACACGCGTCTTCGATCACGACGAGGCCGTACTTTTCCGCAACTTCGATTATGGAATCCATGTCGGATATCTGACCGTACAGGTGCACTGGAATAACAGCCCTTGGCATGCAAGGGCCAAAGGCACTGGTCTTCTTCAGGTAGTCGTCCAGCTTATTGACATCCATATTGTATGTTTCGGGATCTATGTCCACGAAGTCCACCCGTGCGCCTGCCTGGGTGATCGCTTCAGTGGTCGCGATGAAGGTATTGGGAACAGTAATCACCCTGTCACCCTCTTTTATACCGGCAGCGATCAGGGCGAACCTGAGTGCGTCCGTACCACTGCCCACCCCGACACAGTGCTTCGTACCACAGTATCTGGCAAACTCCTCCTCAAACTCCTCCACCATGGCCCCTCCGATGAACCCCCCTGACCGGAGGGCACTCCGGAAGACCGATACCAGCTCGTCCTCCAATTCTATGTGGGGAGTTATAAGATCCAAAAAAGGAATCTTATCATCCGTCATTTTTCAGTCCTGGATTCATTAATGTCCGGTAAAAACAGATGAAAAAATCAATATCCCCTCTCCTGTTAGGACTTACACTCTTTACCGGACAGGATTGTCCTGGATTATTAAAGTCTCACTTTAAAGACTCAGAAATCTGCTCGGTCTTTTGTTTTGAGGTAATTCCGAGAGCACCGTGTGGCTATATTTTCTCCAGAAACTCGGCCTTCCTCACAATCCTCGCCGGATTTCCGGCCACGATGGAATCCGGAGGGACATCCCTGGTTACCACGCTGCCGGCACCTACAATGGCGTTTTCACCAATGGTCACATTACAGAGGATTGTTACACTTGAACCGATGGACGCCCCCTTCTTGACAAGTGTCGGGACGACTTCCCAGTCCTCTTCAGACTGCAGCTCTCCCTCCGGATTGACAGCGCGTGGATACTTATCATTGATAAATGTAACGTTGTGACCCACGAAGACATTGTCTTCTATAACCACGCCCTCGCAGATGAACGTATGGCTCTGGATCTTGCAGTTGTTGCCTACACGGACATTTTTCTGTATCTCCACAAAGGCTCCGATCTTCGTATTATCGCCTATATAACACCCGTAGAGATTGATGAACTTCGACAGCTTTACGTCCTTTCCCAATTGGACATCATCTGATATGGATAGATATTGCATGTGACGTCACCTCCCCATCAAGAAAAAAAGTCATTACAGATTCACCATCCTGCCGTTGTTTTTCAGGGATTCATTACACGCCTCGAGTATCCTGACGACTCTCAGGCCGGCGTGTCCGTCATTGATCGGGGTCCTGTCGTTCCGGACACAGTCAACGAAATACTCCGATTCCACCTGCAGGGCCTCTTTCTGGCGTACCCGGGGCGACCACATGTCTCCGGAGCGGTAACTGACCAGCAGATCATAAACCCCCTGCTTGTTCTTTACTTCTATGCCTTTATCGTATACCTTTATCTTCTCATCAGCGCTCATGTCGTTATAGAACAGCATCTTCTTCTCTCCGCCTATCAGGGTAGACCTCACCTTGACAGGTGACAGCCAGTTGACGTTGAAGTGGGCTATCAGGCTGTTCTCAAAGTAGACGGTAACATACGCAATATCCTCCAGGCTGTTGAAGTGTGATTTTCCACATGTGGATACGGCAACGGGCCTCTCATTGATGAGGTAATCCATTATGGAGAAGTCATGGGGGGCGAGGTCCCAGATGACATTCACGTCATGCTGGAAGAGTCCCAGGTTCACCCTCGTGGAATCGTAATAATACAACTCGCCCAGGACTCCTTCATCTATAATCTCTTTTATCTTCCTGACAGCACCCGTAAAAAGCAGGGTATGGTCCACCATTATCTTCAGGTTCTTTTTCTCCGCCAGCTCGATGAGCTGCTCGGCCTGCGCAACGGTCGCCGTAAAGGGTTTCTCGATGAAGAGATGCTTTCCGTTCCGAAGGACCTCGACGGCGAGTTCAAAGTGCGTTGAGACAGGCGTAACGACTGCCACTGCATCGATATCAGGGGCGGTTATTATCTCGTGACAACTGCGGGAGAGGTCAACGTACGGATAGACCTTCCTCACGCGCTGCAGGGTGCTCTTGTTCTTGTCGCATACGGCTATAACCTTGGCACCGTCAACGCTGTTGAAATTCCTTACGATATTGGGTCCCCAATAACCATAACCGATCACTCCAAGATGAATCATCTCTCCCCCTCCTTGATGGAACTCCCGATCTGCTCAACCCCAGTATATTTTCAGTCTCCGATAATCTCGATGCTATTCATGACCGGGAAGGATTGTTTCTTTCTCGATATCACTCGAGCTCAATACGCCCCTTTGCCGGTCAGCACCACCCAGGGTGTCTTGAGCAAGAGCTTGATATCCATCCATATCGACCATTCCCTTATGTACTTGATATCCATGCGGACCATCTCGTCGAAGGTGGTGGAGCTCCTGCCGTGGACCTGCCAGATACCGGTGATGCCGGGCTTGACCTCGAGAAGCCTTCTCCTGTGCCAGATATCGTATGCCTCCAGTTCATACGGGATGGGCGGTCTCGGTCCTACAAGCGACATCTCGCCCTTCAAGACATTGAAGAACTGGGGAAGTTCGTCCATGCTGCTCATCCGCAAGAATCTACCGATCGGGGTGACTCTCGGGTCATCGGTTATCTTGTAGGCACCCCTGCCGTTATCGTCCGACATTTCGGTGTCTTGCTGACCGGAGATGAGTCTGCGGGTATACTCCTTGTGAATATCGTGATTACAGTCTTCGTACATGGACCTGAACTTGAGAAAGGTGAATCTCCTTCCATAGCGGCCGACCCTCTCCTGCCTGAAAAAGACAGGCCCTTCAGAAGTAAGCTTTATAAGGAGCGGAATAATTACGAAGAGTGGGGAAAACAGAAGAATGCAGAAAAGACTGCCGAATATATCGGTGCTTCTTTTCATGAAGAAAGAGAACCTTTTCGAGGCCTCCATCCTCTGGAGATCGGGATACAACTCCAAGTCGGTCTCTGTTTTTTGTTTGACGTGACATTCCGGAAAAACATACCATGCTACTTCTATCCTTGACATCTTCGTACTGCCGAGTGTATGGTGCAAATAGTCGTTCATCTTCTGCCTGATGGATTCTCTGTCGGTTTCTTCTATCTCCGTAAAGATTACTCCCATGACGGTGTCATGCTCGTACCAGCCTTTCAGATCGATCTCCCTCGTCCTTGAAAGGAGCACTGCTGAAACTTCTTTCATGAGACCACTCTTTTCCGGACAGGATTGGACCCTCTTGAAGTCGACAAGCATCAACAAGAAGGGCTTTTTCGAACGTTCCGTCCGCTTCCTCTCCAAATAGAGCACCTCTTTGAAATAGTCCTCCAAATGTAAGCCGTAGTCACCGTCCCGAAGGTAGTGACTGAAAAGCATCGAGCTGCCGTTTTGCTTAAGCGGTCTTGCCTCAACCTGAGAAACAGACTCTTTCATGACACCCCTCCTGAGCACTTATTGATTTCCTGCCTCTGATATTACATACCGGCATGGCTATAAGGTCCCGAACCAACCCGGACACTATACCCCATAATCAAGCCGTGTATGTATTCAGAAATTATTTTTCGTGAGGCGAGCAGCGAGGATATGGTTTTTCTACCGACATGAACTGCACGTCATTGTATACGACACCCAGGATCTTGCACCCCCTGATTAAAGACATGGCCTGAGCGGCGTTCTTCTCTGTGGTAACGTCTGCATGTATTATGAATATGATGCTGTCCATCAGCCTGCTCAGCGACAGTGGGTCTGCTGACAAAAGCACGGGTGACGAATCAAATATCACGTATCCGCCTCTGAACATGGCCTTCAGTTCGTGAACAAGATGCTTCATCTTCTCTGACGAAAGAAGTTCGGCTGGATTTTCAGCAGGCATGCTTCCCGGCAGAAGAACAAGACTACCGATGCCCGTCTTTCTCAGTATGGCAGAAAGGCTTGCATCACCCGTAAGGTAATCCCTCAGACCATACTTGGGTTCAATACCAAGATAAAGGTGCATGGAAGGGTTTCTCAGGTCTGCATCGACCAGAACCACCGGATAGTCAGCCACACTTGCCATTATAACAGCAAGGTTTATTGCGGTTACAGTCTTACCCTCTTTCCTGTCTGAACTTGTGATCATAATGGTATCGACAGGGGACACCTTATCGAAGGCCTTCAGGATTCTGGCTCGCAGTTGCCTGTATTGTTCGGCAGCCATGGACTTGGGCTCTGTCAGGGAGACGATGCATTCATGAGCCGATGTCTTGTCTATTGAAATCTCGGCTATATCACGCACTAACTGCCTGCTGTGAACAAGAGGCACTTCTTTTTCCATGGAAAAGGACCGCTCACCGGACTCCCGTATCCTTGCTGCCTTGTCCATGGCTCTTTCAATACGGCTCATCGGATATTCACCACGCCGGATCAGAAACCGACAAACCTCGTCCCTGTATATTTGTAGAGGATCTCTTCCACCAGAAACAGCAGTATAATCAGGAAATAAAGACCTGCTGCGCTGAAAACCCTGATGTCTTTCCTTTTTATCCTCGATCTCTCCGATTCTGAAAGTATCTTCGGGATAGAGACAAGAACCGGCACCTTCAGCTTCTGTTCGATCGAGTTCTCATCCTTGAAGGTCCCTGTAATACTCTCAAGGATAAATGCAATCGCGATTCCGGATGCAAGCCCCAGGAATATCCCGAGCACTATCATCTTCACCCTGTTGGGTTTTACAGGATACAGTGGAAGGGTTGCGGGATCAACCACCCGGAAGTTTGTCGCTTTGTTGGAAAACTGGATATCCTTTGAAACCCGGGCGTTCTGCAGCTTCACCAGCAAGTCGTCATATATCTTCTGATACACGTTACGGTCTCGCTGAAGCCTCGCCCACTCCTCCTGCTCTTTCGGCATGCGCCCGAGGATCTCCTGGGTCATCTTCTGCTGCCTCAACAGTTCTGCGGATCTTTCCCTCAGGGACGCTATCTCGGCGTCTGTCTTTGCGAGCTCCTCTTTCAATGATTGGTATATGGGATTCAGGGCCGAGGTCTCGATACTCGCCTCACCTGTGCCCGGCTCTCTGCGCGCCTTAAGGGTTTGCCGTGATAATTCTCTCTTGAGCGCTTCGATCTCGGCCTTCAGCTTGATGACCTCAGGATAGTTTTCCGTATATTTCGTCAACAGTTGCACGAGCTGGTTGTTGAGATAAGTCAACTTGTCCTGAGAGGTGCCTTCCTTGGATACAAAGGCCACGGTAAGCTCTTTTTCTCCGGACAGTTGTTTCCGGAGGCTCTCGCTCTTCTTTACGAGTTCTCTCAGCCTGATCTCTGTGGCTATCCTGTCGGTCTGGAACTTGTCCAGTCTTGCCAGTATCGTGGCCTCATTCTGTGGAATCATGTTAGGATTCCGCTCCCTGAATGCCCTGATAGCCCCGTCGGATTCTTCCAGTTTCTTCTTGTAATCCATGAGTTGTCCTCTTATAAACTCGTAGACCTCGTAAGCGTCCGTTCTTGTATACTTCAGGTTCTCCTCAATGTATTCGGTCACGATGGTGTTTACTAAATCCCTTACTGTTTCTGGATCCCTGCCAGTGTATGATACCTTGAAACCGACGATCGACCTGCGAGATTTGTCTGTTGTCAATGTGACCGACAGGTTCTGTATTATCTTTTTTACAAGACCGTCATATTGGTCGGGAGTCTGTATGTCTACGTCCAGATCAAGGTCCTTTATGACACGGTCGATTATGTTGCGTGACTTGATTCCATCGCTGAGGTTCCTCAATCTCTCCCCCATCCTGCCGGGAACACCGACACCTTCGAGCAGTGGAGCCATAAGCGAACCGCTCTCTATGAAGACAGTGGAATCAGCCTCATAGGACTCAGGCCATAAGAAGCTGCCCCACGTAAAGATGGAAGCTATTACGAGTGCAGCCAGAAGAGCAGGGTATCTCCGTTTCCTTATTACTGCAAGGTAACGTTTCAGATCGAAATCGGAGGAATTGTTCTCTATCATGGCTTAGGCAGGCAGGAGCTGAGCCATCCGTCCTCGGACACTGCTCCGCTTTCTCAATTACATGACATGCAATCGAAGTAGATTGTTGCCCCTCGAGATGTAACCGCCCCAAATACTGCTGCAGACAAACCTGTATGATTAATTCATACACATTAAAACACTTCTATGTCGATGTTCTGTTTTCGATCTTCTTTAAGACAAAGGAGAGGATACTGACTCTATACATACTGGTAGGCGGAACAGGGATCGAACCTGTGACCTCAGCCTTGTAAGGGCTGCGCTCTCCCGACTGAGCTATCCGCCCACGTATTTATTTACTGCTGATATGGTGCCGTGTTGCTGGTTAAGGGAGCAGGAACAACACGTCTCACCCTTTCACCTCTGTATGTGATAACACAACATGGTATTGCATGTCAACACCGCGGCTAACTGTGCGCCTCGGCCCAGTTCCTTCCGCAGCCGATCTCGACCCTCATGGGCACGGAGAGATCAGCGGCATTCTCCATCTCGTG
>JAADFO010000063.1 GCA_013152815.1 Nanobdellati archaeon | reverse complement strand
TGTTGCTTCTTTTCGGGATGTGCTTTTCACGATGATGATCGCTTCAGGACAAGCAGTTCCTGATGGTCAGGAAACATCGATGCAAGGATGGGCTTGATAGTAGGGATCGACGCCTCCCCGGAAGGAGAAAGGGAACGATCCGACCCCTTCATAGAACAATGCATCCTTCTGTCGGGCAAAACTCGCTGGTCTGTAGAGCGCACGCAGACCTTCCTCTGTCATCAGACCTGCGACGATGATGTTCGGGACCACGATGTTCGGGTTGGACTCGAGCTGGCAGCCGGGGCCCAATACCTTGTCGACATCAAGGCCCGTGGCCTTCTGGTTCTCCAGGGATGCGCGCAGGTTCTCCTGGCAGTCGATGCACCGGTTCCTTCCGGGAACATAGGTATGCAGTCCGCTGCCTGTCCCCAATCTTCCCTGGACCAGGACAGTCCTCGTCTGGACCGCGTAGTCGTTGATGGCAAGCCTGCTGGTCTCATTGTCCACGCAGGAGAAGATGAGGTCATAGTGTTCTGAAGCCAGCGGTTCAGGCAAGACCTGAAACCGTCCTCGATCATCATGCTTATAGCTGAAAAAGTCGACCAACGGTCTTGCAGATACTCCGGGATAGATCAGGCCCATGCGTTCACCGATGACAGTTGCCTTTGGCTTTCCGACCCGGCCATAGAGCAGCGGCTGCCGGTTGAGGTTGGATTCCTCGATCACATCGGGGTCCACCAAGGTAACATGAGTGATTCCCAGCAGCGCAAGGTCAAGCGCGAGGAAGTTGCCGATGCCTCCTGTGCCGATCACGAGCGCTTTGACACCAGCATAGGGCCTTGAAGAGGGCCAGGGTAAAGCATCAGGAGCATCGATGGGTGTGGTGATGCCGGCAATCCTTGAGAGCGCGTAGGACTGGGTCAGGACAGGAGGCAGGGTCTTCTGTTCGTTTGCGAAGGGAATGGCGATCCGACGCACCAGATTGCTCACGAGTCCCGCGGTGATGGAACCGGTGAAGATGCCGTAGTCCTTGCCTATCAGGCGTTCAAGCGATGCTCTGTCGACAGGGGACTGTCCTGAGGAGCATAACTGGGCCAGTCCGTCGGTAGACGTCGCGCTGGCAGAGATGAGATGTGTCCCATGGGACATCGCATAGGCAGACAAGGCATCCTTGCTCTCCAGAGCATTGGTCGCGTCGATGATGATGTCTGGTGAGAGAAAAGAGAGGAAACCAGGATCAGGGGGGATGCCATAGGAATCGACCTGCTGTTTTCCGCGGAGAGCGATCTGCTCCAGGGTCGAACGCAGACCATCTGCCTTCATTCCCTCGGCCGGGCGGGAAGGATTCAGATACAGCAGGAAATCAGAAGGATCATATCCCTGCAGATGTTCTGGTCCGATGAGCGAGAGCCTGCCGATGCCAAGGCTGATCAGGGACAGGGCGATCTTCTGGGAGAGGGTGTTGGTCCCGTGAAGGAGGACGTGAGTATCCATGAGACGTCGTTGTCCCTCTTCACCAAAAAGAAGGATATTGCGGTCGAAACGGAGTTGGGTGCTTGCCGCATTCATCGCTGACCGCCCCAGTCCATGGTGTCCTGATAGTAGACAGGCACGTGGGAAGGTATCTCAGAGGGAGGAACAGCCAAGTCAGAGAAAGCGCTCAAGTTATGGACAGGTTTCACTCCCTCAACATAGCCCGACGTCAGGCCGTTGACGGTCTTCTTGAGAAGCAGGAGGACATTCCTTGCAAAAGAAGGGTCATCCATGCCGTGGACAGGGGTATCGTGCAACCGGACCCCCAAGGAAGTCAAGGAAGAACCACTATTGAAGCAGATGCTTTGTCCCTTGACATCGGCTGAAGGGGAATAAACGAACGGATGAACATACTTCAGAGGATGGATGATCCGAGGAAGTTCCACACTTCCGTGGCTATCAGCGAAAGATATCTTCATCCTGACGGTGACAGGTCTTTTGAAATAATAGTAGGTCTCGCTTGAGACCATCACAAAGGGAGGTATGCGCAGGAAAAGATGAAAGGTCTTGTCAGTCAGCCGTTCGTACCAGATAGGATCCTTATCCTGCTGATGGGCACGTCCCCGACTGAGCGCACGCAACTGGTCACTGCTCTGCTGATAGTCCTGAGCAGCGACCATCTTCAACTTATCCACCTTTGCGGTGCTTGTCCGGATGAGATCATCAAGGATCCCCTGATAGCGCTGCTCATATTCCTGCAGGAACATGTCGATGCTCAGGGTCGACTTCCTGAAGAGCTTTGTAGAACCAAGAGCGATGTATTGAGGCTGAAGCCGCTGTTTCGAACTGATGAGATTAGCCACCGCCTGCATCACCTGCTGCCGAGCAGTCTGCCAAGAAACAACAGAAGTGTCGTTTGTTTTCCGAAGAGAGAACAGATCCACGAGGTCCTGATGAAAATAGAGAGCAGTATCCTGGTATGGTGGAGTGAGGATGGGAAGACGACTGAGCAGATCCCGACCGGTGATCCTCCACTCATTTGCAGCAGATGATGTGCACCTGCCGGGAGATGCCCTGAGAGGAACATCATAGCTCCCGAGAATGTGCTGGAGGATATACTGCTCATAGGTTTGCGGAGTGAGATGCTTGAAAGAGGCACGGATGGTGTCTGCTCTGAGCCGATCCTTGGTTCCGCTGGCTGCTTCCTCGGCCAGCTGATCGTTCACTTCAGCAAGGATGGAGGGAAGATTGTTGGTGATGATCCGTTTTTCCAGGGTATCATAATTGAGACCGCCCTGAAACCAGTAGACCTGACCATCGGTGAAGACATGGCGTGCAAGACCGTTCCGCCTATCATCAAGCGTGAACAGCTGGGATCCCATGAGAACATAGCCATACCCCTGACCTAGCGTGCTGCTGAACGGTGTCTGGCTGGTGAGGGTGAGCATGGGCAGAGAAGCACCTCACTGCCCGTAGGCTGCAAGCAACCGATACAGGTTGGGTGCATCCATTCGTGGCGCATTGCTAAGACTGCCAAGACTGCCAAGACCGTCGACCAGAAGGAACATGCCTGCAAGGACCTTGTCGGTGAGTTCCATTCCATCGATGTCGGGCGTCTGTTCACCGATGACACGGTCTGCGAAATCAGCCACCGTATCGAACGGCCGAACCATGATCTTTACTGTTTCTCCTGTATCCTTGGGGAAGAGATAGAGGTCTGCCCGGAAACGCCCGGGATTCTCAGTGACCTTTTGATAGAAGTCCCTGACAACAGTTGCAGTCTCCTGAGGTCCCTTCTGATACATGTCTCCCACAAGGTCTGGTTCGTTGTTGAGCATGTAGTCCTTCAGCTCGATCATGTTCCACTTCAGCACATCATTGAGATTCGCCGCCTTGATCATCGGTTCATAGAGGACGATGGATTCGTTGGACTGGCCTGATTCGCCGGCAGAGGTCGATGCAGAGGCGCTGTCGTCACGCCGGTCCGATGGCTGCTCTTGCTTCTCCTTGACCAGTTCTGTCGTCATGATCAGATATATCGCCTGTTTACTCTGTTTACTCTTTTCCATGTCCCGCACCTCGCAGAGTTATGGCAACGAGGAAAGAAAGGAATGAAGAACTGGTTTTCTGACGAAAAGACAGAAGGTTCTCGACGAGGACGATGGGTTTCCGGAAGGGAAGGAATATCTTTCGGAAAAGACCCCTCGCCAGGAAAACATTCCGCAGATTAGGAAATCTGCGACCGGCTTGATGCTGGCCACGTATCAGCGTGACTGTCTACAACATCCTTCTGAGCGGCTGCTATGAGACCCTGCAAGAGCATGCCCAATGCATGACCTACTCCATCGACGATGCTCAGCAACAAGTTGCTGGCACCAAAGGGAACCGTATACGTTGTATACGAACCCCGTCGATTACGTCTGGCCAGCCATCATTGTCCTCCTTTCAGTCGGAAATGCTGACATCGATGGCACAGACGATCATGCATTCGGCAAAAAAGCAGAGGATCTCATAATAGTCCTTCTGAGCGAAACAATTAAATAGCCACAGAGAGGGGATTTCACCGATGAAAGAGGTGTCCCTTGCTCATAGGCTGGCCCTGCTGTCGCTTCTTCTCTTACTGGTCACGCTCTTCACGTCCATCACGACAGCACAACCGTATTATACCGCGTCGGGCATGAACGCGACCATCGTCATGACCGGAACCCTGAAGGTGATAGCAAAATCAGCTGACAGCCTTCTCCAGAGTGTAAGGGTGAACCTCAGCAGTTTTCCGCGGCAGACAGAGAGGCAACAGGTGAGGGATATGGTCACCCGGCCGGGATCGGTGACAGGGAAGGATCACCTCATCTTCGAGTTCTCAGACCCGGACCAGGATCGGCTGACCTTCTCGGTGAGCGCGGACATCTCCACAGACCATCATTTTCCCAGGATAAGCAGAAAAGTCGCGTTCCCGGTGAGAAATCTCTCGGAAGAAATAAAGAGCTATACCCTGCCGACGCCGAATGTGGACGCTGCCGACCCGGACATCATGATAAGGGCATCTGAACTCGCCACCGGAAAGGACGACCTCTACGATGTCGCCTTCACCGTGGCCACCTGGGTAGAGGAGAACATCAAGTACAGCCTGTCGACGCTGACGGCGGACGCGTCCCAGAAGGCATCATGGGTATTGGAGAACAGGAAAGGTGTCTGTGACGAGCTCTCGACGCTCTTCATCGCCATGATGCGCTCCCTCGGAGTTCCGGCGAGATATGTCTCCGGCCTCGCCTACACCGACTATGAGGTCTTCGACGAAGGTTTCAGCCCCCACGGCTGGGCAGAGGTCTATTTCCCTGGCTTCGGATGGGTGCCCTTTGACATCAGCTATCAGGAGTATGGATTCGTCGATGCATCCCACATCGAACTCAAACACGACAAGGACACCAAGGCCGGTTCCACCCGCTATCATTGGAAAGGCAGGGACATCGACCTTCAGGCATCGCCGCTGGACGAGCAGGTGAACGTAACAGGCTTCGATGGCCCGTCAGAAAAGAAGGTGGCACTGAGCATGGCTTTCCTCAGGGAGGAGGTCGACCTCGGCTCTTACAATGTCATGGAAGTGAAGGCGAAGAACCTCGGGTCGTCCTATGTTCCGTTGCGGTTGACCTATCAACGCTCCAAAGGAGTGACCCTGATCGGGCCACAGACCCAGCATGTGCTTGTCAGGCCGTCGGAAGCTGTCACAGCGTATTACCTTTTCCAGGTCCAGTCCCTGGACGACCAATTCATCTACACGTTCACGGTCGGTGCAGCCACCAACACCAACAACAGCGTCCAGGGGATCTTCAGGGCGAGAAAGGGCCGATCGTTCATCAGCAAGAAGGATGCCCTGGCCTATGCAGAACAGGGAAGAGAGCGGGAACGCTCCAGAGCAAAAGCTTCCCCTGAAGAGGAGACCGTCCTCACCTGTGTCCCTGAAACATCATTTGTCTATCTCAACGAGACGCTCCGCATCGGCTGCACGGTCAAGAACAGGGGGAATGTGCTGCTCCGGAACATGACCCTCTGCCTGGACCGGTGCACCCATTTCACCCTTCCCATCGCCCAGGAGCAGAAGAGCAATCTCACCTACATCCCCGACACTCCGGGAAGGAAAGAGCTCTTCGTCCGGCTAGGGCAGGAAGGAAAGGAGATGCTCGAACAGATGACCGTCGAGGTCTATGACGAACCAGCGCTCTCCATCGAAAAGGTGAAGATTCCGAAGACAGTCCAGTATAAGCAGCCTTATGACATCGATTTTCTCCTGAAGAAGGGATCTTCCTCTGACCCGAAGAATCTCACCATACGGCTCCGCAGCGACTCCTATGACCGGACATGGCAGGTGGACGCACTCCATGGGGATAAACAGTTCGCCCTGAACATGGTGGCCAAGGGACTGGAACCAGGAAACAACACCTTCAACCTCTCGGTGGGCTTCAGCGACGAGCGGGGACGAGACTATGGAACGCACCGGGAAATAACAGTGAGGATGGACAAGGTAAATCTGATGGACAGCGTCGAGATACGGGCATCGAGGATGCTGCGGTCCATGGGAAATTATCTTCCGGCCATGCTTCTGGTCGCGCTGGCCTTCTTCCTGGTGACGCTCTTCATCGTCCTCCGTGCAGGAAGACGGAGGTAAGGGACAAAAGAAGAGAACAGAAGAAGCAACCACCATACCGATCATTCTCTGCTCTTCCTATTTCTTCTTCGCTCTTCCTATTTCTTCTCTGCCATTCTTGTCTCGCTGCTAAAACTATATAAATCTCAGGAAGAGAAGATAGGTAAAATGGCAAAATCACCAAAACCACAAAAAAAAGCCCCAGAGCCAGAGCAAGAGGTGGAGAAGCTCATCCCCGACACATCTGTCCTGGTGGAAGGGTTGGTCTCAGACCACCTGAAGAAAGGCAAGATCACGCCAAAGAAGATCATCATCCATGAAGCAGTCCTTTCAGAACTGGAACATCAGGCCAACGAGAACAAGGAGACCGGCTATCTTGGTCTCAAGGAGATCTCCCGGCTCAGAGAGCTCTCTTCGACCTATGGCTTTGAGCTGGCCTTCGGCGGCAGGAAGCCGTCGGCAGCAGAGATCAAGTTCGCGAATATGGGAGAGATCGATGCGCTCATCAGGGACCTGGCCTATGACGAAGGAGGCTGTCTTTTCACCGGAGACAACGTGCAGAAGGAAGTCGCCATAGCGAAGGGCATGTCCATCATCTTCATCCAGATAGAGAAGCTCCACAAGAAGCTCCTCCTGGAATCCTACTTCGACAAGACCACCATGAGCGTCCATCTGCGGGAGAATGTGGTGCCCTACGCGAAGAAAGGGCATCCAGGGGAATGGACCTTCGTCGAAGTGAACAAGAAGAAACTGACCAGGGAGCTCATCCAGGAGATCTCAAGGGAGATCATCGAAGAGGCATCGATACGACGGGATGGCTTTCTGGAGATCGAACGGCCGGGATCGACCATCGTCCAACTGGGCAAGTTCAGGATCGTCATCACCAAACCCGCATTCTCAGACGGCTGGGAGATCACCGCAGTGAGACCGGTGAGGAAACTTACCCTGGACGAGTATGAACTGCCGGAGAAGCTTCGCCAACGCATCATCTCCCACGCAGAAGGCATCCTGATCGCAGGAGCGCCAGGACATGGCAAGTCCACCTTTGCCCAGGCCTTGGCAGAGCATTATGCCTCCTCGGACAAGATCGTGAAGACCATCGAGGCTCCCCGCGACCTTTCCCTGCCGGACAATGTCACCCAGTATTCCATGAGCCAGGGGGGCAACCAGGAGATCCACGACATCCTGCTCCTGACCAGGCCGGACTATACCATCTTTGATGAGATGAGGAACACCGACGATTTCAGGCTCTTCGCTGATCTTCGCCTGTCGGGCGTGGGCATGGTCGGCATCGTCCACGCGACGAACCCGGTGGACGCGGTCCAGCGCTTTGTCGGCAGGATAGAGCTGGGAGTCATCCCCCAGATCATCGACACGGTCATCTTCATCAAGAACGGGAACCCCGAGAAGATACTCTCGCTCACCATGACCGTGAAGGTCCCTGCCGGCATGACCGAAGCAGACCTTGCCCGCCCGATAGTGGTCGTGCAGGATTTCATGACCGGCAAGGCAGAATATGAACTGTACACCTATGGCGAAGAGACCGTCGTGGTCCCTGTCATGGGCTATGGCGATACAAAGAAACCTGCCCATCACCTTGCTGAACAGAGCATCGAGAAGAGCTTCTACCGGTATTCAGACAGGGTCAAGGTCGACATGATCAGCGACCATAAGGCCGTCGTCTTCGTGCCCGAAGGGAAGATTGCCGCGGTCATAGGGAAACAGGGGAAGAACATCCAGGAGATGGAAGCCCAGCTGGGGATCAAGCTCGACGTCAAGTCCCTGGACACGCTGCAGGAGAGCAGGCCGCCGAAGGACAGCAGTGGAAAACGGGTTTTTCCGTATCAGGTGAAGATGACCAAGAACCACGTGCAGCTGATGCTGGACCATCAGGGAGCGAAGAAGGACGTGGACATCTTTCTGGGAGACGACTATCTCATGTCGGCGAAGGCAGGCAAGTCCGGCATGATCAAGATAAGCAAGAAGAACAAGATAGGACGGCTCCTCGCAGAGGCCCTGACCGAACGGGAGGATGTCCGCGTCCTGGGTTGACGGTGGATCGTTCATGGGCTGACTGACAACTGACCCAAACCTATTTATATGTCTCTTTCTCTTTTTGTCCCATGCTCAACATCAGGATGCTGCGGGAATCTCCTGACCTCATCCGCAAGGATCTGGAGAAAAGAAAAGATACCGCGAAGATCGCGCTCATCGATGAAGCACTTGCCATCGACAGGAAGCACCGTTCCCTGATACAGGAATCAGAACAGCTCCGTCATCAGCGCAACGCACTCACCAAAGAGATAGCCCGGCTGAAGAAAGAAGGAAAAGATGCAGCGAAAGAGCTTGCGAAGGCAAAGAAGATACCCCCGAGGATAGCAGAGATTGAGGAGGAGCAGGATGTCCTGCGGAAGGACATACGCAGGATCCTCATGTCCCTGCCGAACATCCTCCATGAGTCGGTCCCCTATGGAGATGGCGAAGAAGGCAACCAGGTCATCCGCAAGGTAGGAAAGGTGACAGAGAAAAGCTTCCCGCTCATGTCCCACGTCGATCTCATGGAACGGCATGACCTCGCTGACCTGGAGCGGGCTGCGAAGATTGCCGGTGCACGGTTCTATTACCTGAAGGATGAGCTGGTGCTCCTGGAGCAGGCGCTGATACGTTTTGCCCTGGACGAGCTCTACGACAAAGGTTTTTCGCTGATACAGCCGCCGTTCATGATGAGACGGCAACCCTATGAAGGCGTCACCGACCTCAACGACTTCGAAGAGGTCATGTACAAGATCGAGGGAGAAGACCTCTATCTCATCGCGACCTCAGAGCATCCCATGGCAGCCATGTACATGGATGAGCTTCTCTTCCCGGAACAGCTGCCCATGCGGCTGGCCGGAATCTCGCCCTGCTTCCGCAAGGAGGCGGGTTCCCACGGCAAGGACACCAAGGGCATATTCCGTGTCCACCAGTTCTCGAAGGTGGAACAGTTCGTGTTCTGCAGGCCTGAGGACTCCTGGAACATGCAGGAGGAACTCCTCAGGAACGCAGAGGAGCTCTTCAGGAAGCTCGGACTGCCCTATCAGGTCGTCAACATCTGCACAGGGGATATCGGCAGCGTCGCCGCGAAGAAGTATGACATCGAGGTGTGGAT
The DNA here is from genome assembly GCA_013152815.1 of Nanobdellati archaeon. GTDB lineage: Archaea > Nanobdellota > Nanobdellia > Woesearchaeales > JAADFO01 > JAADFO01. Next base: position 37,512 of record JAADFO010000063.1, on the reverse strand, counting down.
GCCGGTGCAGAAGAAGTATAGAGAGGTCGTCTCGGTGTCCAACTGCACCGATTACCAGGCGAACCGCCTGAACATCCGCTTCAGGAGCAAAGAGGGGAACAGGACAGTGCACACGCTCAACGGCACAGCCATCGCCACGACAAGGGTGATGGTCGCGATACTCGAGAATTTCCAGCAGAAGGACGGCTCTGTCGGGATCCCGAAAGCGCTGCATCCGTACATGCATGGAATCACGGTCATCGGCAAGAATGGAAAGAAGCAGGAAAAGGCCTAAAGGCAGACCAGGAAGCCATATGCGGGGAGCGACCCTCCTGGTGGCGGGCATCCTTGTTACGGTAGGATCTCTTGTCCTCAACAGCAAGACCGGGACGAACAAGTTCGCCCTTTTCATCTTTGCAGGGGTATTTCTTATCCTCTTCGGCATCTACCGCATCAGCAGGGAGAAGAGCGAAGGCTTCAAGGTCCCTGAATGGAACGCGAAAAGCCCCTTTCCGGACGCCCGGAAAACAAGAGTGAACCAGCCAACTCAGGCAGGACAGGCACAGGGGATACAACAGCAACAACAGAGACAGGAACCTACCCAACCTGCTCCCCAGGGCGTGAAGGTCTGCAGCAACTGCGGCACCAGGATGCCGGTGCGGGCGAGCTTCTGCGCGGTCTGCGGCCAACGGCTCTGAAGAAAAGGCAGAGGCAATCGGTATCCAGGGCCAAAGCAGCCACTGTTTCTTCAACATCTCTCTGCCCCTCAACATCTCTCCTCATTTCAACATCTCTCCTCCCCCCGCTTCATCGACTGACGGGCAAGAAGCGACCGCAACCGTCACAGACACAACATTTAAAAACCCTTAGAGAACCCGTGAAGGCGGTGATACCATGACCATCGTAGGCTTTAACTTTACCAAGATCCATGTCGAGAAGAAGACCCCGCTCAAGGGAAAGATCAACATCTCCAACAACGTCTCCATCAAGGACGTCCATAAGGCAGACCTCTCGCTGGGGGACGCCAAGCAGGAAGGCCTGAGATATGTCTTCCTCTTCACATCGACCTATGATCCTGATGTGGGCAACATCGAGCTGGGAGGGGATGTGCTCTTCATCGGCGACAAGGCACGCACCAAGAGGATCCTCGACGCCTGGAAGAAGGATAAGCAGGTGCCCTCTGAAGAGATGACAGCCATCCTCAATACGGTCCTTGCCAAGAGCAACGTCGAGGCCCTGCTGATGAGCAGAGAGGTCAACCTGCCGCCACCGATCCCCATGCCCAAGGTGAACATGGAAGGGGCCGGCAAGAAGAAATGATCTGCTGAGGGATAGCTCTGCGGCGATAACCCTCTGCTGAGCTATGGACGTTCTCCTTTCTCTGTGTTCCTTTTCGGCATCGGTTCAGATGAGAGGAAGATATGTGAAAAGGAGGGGCAAAGGACGATGCCCGTAAAAACCGCAATATTTATGAATATTTGACCATGCACAGGAGCTGAAACCCCATGGGAAGACAAGAGATAAGACTCAAGGTCGCCGAGGCCATCCAGGATGATGTGAACAAGGGCATCGTCCGCATCGACACTGCATTCATGAAGGAGATAGATGTACGGCCGGGGGACATCGTCGAGATCGAAGGCCAGCGGAAGACCGTGGGCATCGTGGACCGTGCCTACCCGGGTGATATCGGCCTGAGCATCATCCGCACCGACGGCATCATCAGGAGGAACGCCAAGACCGGCATCGGAGAGAACGTCACCATCAGGAAAGCAGAAGTGAAAGAGGCCAAGAGGATCAAGATCGGCCCTGCATCCAAAGGGATCATGATACGGGCATCGTCCAACATCTTCAAGCAGGGACTTCTGGGAAGGGCAGTCGTCAAGGGCGACATCGTCTCTCTGGGAGGCACCCGGCGAAGAAGGAACACGATGTCCCAGAGCCCGTTCTTCAACGACATCTTCAACATCATCGATGATGACATGGTGGGGCTGGGTTTCGGCGACATCAAGTTCATCGTCGCAGACACCACACCCGGCGATGCCGTGCTCATCTCTGAGCTCACCGAGGTGGAATTCAACCCGGAAGCGGTGGAGATCGACGACCACAAGATCCTGGAAGTCACCTATGAGGACATCGGGGGCCTTCAGGAGGAGATCACCAAGATAAGGGAGATGGTCGAACTGCCGCTGAAGCATCCTGAACTCTTCGAGCGCATGGGCATCGACGCACCGAAAGGGGTGTTGCTCCATGGACCCCCCGGGACAGGGAAGACCCTGCTCGCCAAGGCCGTCGCCAACGAGACCAATTCCCATTTCATCGTCATCAACGGTCCGGAGATCATGTCCAAGTACTACGGCCAGTCCGAAGAGAACCTCCGGAAGAAGTTCGAAGAGGCAGAGAAGAACGCTCCGGCCATCATCTTCATCGACGAAGTGGACGCCATCGCCTCCAAACGGGAAGAAGCCCATGGCGAGGTGGAACGGAGAGTGGTGGCACAGCTGCTCGCCATCATGGACGGGCTCAAGTCCCGTGGAAAAGTGGTGGTGATCGCAGCCACCAACATCCCGAACTCTCTTGATCCCGCACTGCGCCGGCCTGGCCGGTTCGACCGGGAGGTCGAGATAGGCGTCCCCTCGATGAAGGGACGGCATTCCATCCTCCAGATCCATACCCGTTATATGCCGCTCTACTCCTTCGCCCAGGCCATCAAGGATGCCACAGACATCGAAGAGGCATATAAGGAAGCGATGATGAACATCATGTCATTCATGGACGCCAACGGCAAGGCATCAAAGAAAAGCATCACGAACGCTGTCTCCAAATACCTGAAGTCAAATCCAGAGAAGAATGACTTCTTCAAGCAGATCGATTCTGAGAAACTCTATAAGTACTGGCACAGGCTGGCCGACAACAAAAGAATCGTCAACCTGGACGAACTCGCCCATCGTACCCACGGCTTCGTGGGAGCCGACCTCTCTGCCCTGGCCAAGGAGGCCGCGATGATCGTCCTTCGGAGGATACTCCCTGACCTCAAGCTCAAGGAAGACGAGCCCATCCCCAAAGAAACGCTTGAGAAGCTCATCATCACCCATAAGGATTTCATCGAATCGCTCAAGGTCGTCAGGCCCTCTGCGCTGCGGGAGGTGCTCATCGAGAGGCCCAACGTGACCTGGGACATGATCGGCGGACTTGCCGACGTGAAGCAGAGCCTCATGGAAGCGGTCGAGTGGCCCATCTCCAACCCTGAGGCATTCACCCGGATGGGCGTGACACCCCCCAAGGGCATCCTGCTCTACGGACCTCCGGGAACCGGGAAGACCCTGCTCGCCAAGGCCGTCGCCAACGAGTCAGAAGCAAACTTCATCCTGGTCAAAGGGCCTGAGCTCATCTCCAAATGGGTCGGCGAGTCTGAGAAAGGCATCAGGAAGATCTTCGACAAGGCACGACAGGCTTCACCAGCCATCGTCTTCTTCGACGAGATAGACTCCATCGCGGCCCGAAGAGGCATGGAAGGCGACAATCGGGTGGGAGAGAGGGTCGTCAACCAGCTGCTCACCGAGATGGACGGCCTCACCGAGATGAACGACATCGTCGTCCTCGCTGCCACCAACAGGCCAGACATCCTGGATACAGCCCTTTTGAGACCAGGACGGTTCGACAGGATCATCATGTGTACGGTCCCCGATGCCGTTGCCCGGAAGAAGATCTTCGATATCCATACAAAGAAGATGCCTCTGGACAATGACGTGGACCTGATGAAACTCGCTGAGATCACCGAAGGCTATGTCGGAGCAGACATCGAGGGGATGACCAGAGAAGCGGCCATCATGGCCCTTCGGGATGACATCAAGGCCAAGAAGATTTCAAAGAAGCATTTCGACAAGGCCAGGGAGATAGTCAAACCATCCGTATCCAAGGATATCATCGAAAACTACAAGCAGCTCGAGAACTTCTTCAGACAGGCAAAGGCGAAACAGATGCAGGAGGAGAAGCCCAGTTATATGGGCTGAGTCTTTCTTCGTTCAACGGTCTTATCAGCTACAGCATATCGACTGTGCAGTAGTCGGTGCCCAGAATATCTCAAAGGGTTTATTATCCCGGGCAGGGGAGCTTCAGGGTCTCGATCACACAGGGATCCTCTCCTGCTGCCTCAGGAAGCATGTCGAACGGTTGTCCTTTCCTGTATCTGTTCAGGAAGACGATCCGATGACCCTCTTCTGAGGCACAGGCCATGATCGGGCGCATCCTTGCAATCCCTCCGGTAAGCGTTCCCTGTTCATAGGTCATGGACTCGTGTCCTTCCTGCAGGTTCACGATCAATATCGATGGTTTTGTCGCTGTATGCACATTGTTGCCGCCTTTGCCGATTATTTATCGCTCAGGTCGTCCTCGGGTCCTGGAAAGAACCAGTCGTCGAACCAGGGCTCTCGGGTGTTTCTGAATATATCTTCCATGATGTTCACCTCCTCTTTTCTTCTTTCGTTTTTTCTCTTCTCCCAGAAGGTAGGCAGCACAAGATATATAATTTCAGTACATAGACTATATAGTTCACGATTAATTTATATAGTCCTGATGCTTTCTTCACAGGATGCATCGCCGAAAGATCCAGCTCATCGCAGGAAGCACCTATTCGGTGTCTCTTCCGAAACGATGGGTGTTCAGCCAGAAGCTCGAGAAAGGGAAAGAAGTGCTGATCGACGAGCAGAGAGATGGGTCGTTGCGTCTCTTTGTCGGCCAAGAGCCTCAGGTCACGCCGGAAGAGATCACGCTCGACATCGAAACCCACAGGGAGTCCATCGACCAGGTGCTCTTTGCCATCTATTATGTTGGCATCCGGACAATCCATATCAAGCATCGGGAACGGATCCCTGCTGAGATCAAGCAACGGATAAGAGAGACCCTGCGTCATATGAGCGGGACAGAGATCAGCTATGAGGATGAGAGAAGCCTGACCATAACGAGCCTGCTCGACCTTTCCAAGAGCGATCTTCCCCAGGTGCTCTTCCGCATCAGCCTGGTCATCAACCTTTCATTCACCGCACTCCTGGAAGGGACCGACCTGTCTGAGATCAAGACCAATGAACGAGAGGTGGATAGGCTGTTCCATCTCGCGATGAAGCTCATCTCTCTTGCGCTCCTGGAGCCTTCGATGCTGGCAAGCTCGAAGATCGGAAGAAACCATGATGCACCGTCCTACGTGCTGATCGCGAAGAAACTGGAGAATGTGCACGACCTGATCGAGGACCTCGCCGAGACCAGGCTGCCCTTCCAGAAGGCAAAGAAGACCGTCCTGTTCCTGCAGGAAGAATTCCGTCGTACCATAAAGCATCTGCTCAGGGGTCTGGGTCCTGGTTTTGTGAAGGCAGACCAAGGTCTCTTCGGGAGGCAGCTTGTCTCGTTACGGAAAGGCAAAGAGCATGCGCTTGCAGAAGGTCTGGAAGAGGTCTTCAATCTGCTGGTGGATATCCAGGAGGAGATCGTCAATCTTTCATTCTATCGCGAACTTCGCGAAAAAGGGATCGTATGATCGTTATGACGTTATGATCGTCGTTAAGCGACGGACGTGAGACCGATACCTATCATGATGAGCCGCGTCATTGGGCGACAGGGCAGAAAGCGATAGGAAGATGACCTGCCCGGGTGCCGGACACGCTTGCAGCGATGACGGGGAGAAAAGAGCGTGAGGTGCCTGGATCCTGCGGCTTTCCCATGTATCGGACATATCGATTATCTGGAACACGCGCTTCCGGGAGCGACCATCACTCTGTTCGGCAGCTATTCACGCGGAGAGGATACGATGGATCCGGATATGGCCTGACAGCCACAGGAAGGGACAGAAAAGGCTTCGGATAAGACCATACAGACCACAACACGAGCGTAACAGTTCCGCATAGTTCTACGAAAACATGAAGAGCATCCATAAACACCTCAGAGAGAACATCCTTGAAGGGATTTTGCCTTGAGGGATTGTCTTGCCTGGGGGAACACACCTGTGAAACGTTTTGCAGCGCATCTGAAGAAAGGAGCGATGAGGAAGAGCTCTCCTGATTTCTCACGGGCAAGATCGCTGATGCAAGAGGCTGAAAAAAGGAAGACCTTTCTTGACATCATACTGAGAAAGACAGGCGTGAGCGAATTGAATGCAAATTATTGCATTGAGCAGGCCTATGATGTTCTCATAGAACTCATCAGAGCAATCCTCCACATGGAAGGATACAACAGTCCAGACGGTGCATCACACGAAGCAGAGGTGAGCTATCTCCTTGAGCTGCAGTTCTCCTATGCAGACGCTGTTTTCATGGACGATCTGCGATACCATCAGGATCAGATAAAACGCCATGGCAGATCATATGATGTTGAGTATGCGACAAAGGCCCTGACGTTCCTGAAGAATATGCATAGGCGATTAAAGATGATCATCTCGACAAGGATCTGACCTTCCTGACGAGCTCCCTGACATGTTCTTTCGTCTTCTCGAACTGCTGCTGCTCCTCTTCTGAGAGGGACACTTCGATGATGTCCTCCACCCCGGCCGCACCGATGACAGCAGGGACACCGATGAAGTATCCGCCGACACCGAATTCCTTGTCGCAATAGGCAGCGACAGGAAGCAGCTGTTTTTTGTCTCTGAGGATGGCATCGACCATGGCGACCACCGAAGATGCCGGAGCATAATAGGCAGAGCCGGTCTTGAGATGGTTGACGATCTCCATGCCTCCCTGCCTCGTCCGCTGGACCAGCCGGCCGATCTCCTCCGGAGAGAGGCATTGGATGATGGGTTTCCCGGCGACGGTCGTCTTTGAGATGAGCGGCACCATGTCATCGCCATGTCCGCCCAGGACGAGGGCATCGATCTGGTTGACCGACACCTCCAGAGTCTCGGCGATGAAGGTCTTGAACCTTGCCGTATCGAGGATGCCTGCCATGCCCAGGATTCTCCTCTTCGGGAACCCGGAGACCTCTGAAGCGACAGAGACCATGGCGTCAAGAGGGTTGGAGACGATGATGAGGATGGCCTTCGGCGAGGTCACCTTGACCTGCTCGACGCAGCCCTTCATGATGGCAGCATTCTTTTCAAGGAGCTCATCCCTGCTCATGCCGGGTTTTCGGGGAAGACCTGCGGTGATGATGACGATGTCAGAATCGGCCGTGTCTGCGTAGGAATCGGTCCCTTTGACCGAGACGTTCTTCCCTTCGACAGGCATGCTCTCGAGCATGTCGAGGGCCTTTCCCCGGGGTATGCCCGGGACGATGTCCAGCAGGACAACATCGGCAAGCCCTTTCAGGAGGATGAGATGGGCAGCAGTGGCACCGACGTTCCCTGCTCCGAGGATGGTCACCTTGGGCATGGAGGGATGGCAGACTTCCTTGTTTTAATGCTTTTCCCATGCGATAGTGTTAAAAATGTCTTTGCTTTCCAGAAGGCCATGAGAACAGAGAAGGATTCGCTCGGGACGAAGGATCTGCCAGATGATGCGCTCTACAGCATCCACACGCAGAGGTCATTGGAGAATTTCGGCATCGGAGAAGAGCCCTTTCCTTTGCCCATCGTCCATGCCATGGCACGGCTGAAGCAGGCCTGCGCCAGGGCCAACGCCGCCTCGGGAGACATGGATGAGGAGAAGGCCCGTGCCATCGAAGAGGCTGCCAAGGAAGTCAGTTCAGGAAGATGGGACCGTTCCTTCAGGATAGATACTTACCAGGCAGGATCCGGAACGTCTTCTCACATGAACGTCAACGAGGTCATCGCGAACCTTGCAGCAGAGAAGCTCGGCGGACGGCGGGGTGAGAAGAAGCTCGTCCATCCGAATGACGACGTGAATAGGGGGCAGAGCTCGAACAACATCGTCCCTTCAGCCATCAGGATGGCAGCCTATGAATCCTCGTTCAATCTTCTTGAACAGTTGCAGTCGCTCATCCTGGAATTCCGGAAAAAGGGAGCAGCGTTCAAAGGCATCATCAAGGCAGCAAGGACCCACCTGCAGGATGCAGTGCCAATCACCCTGGGCCAGGAATTCGACGCCTATGCCCGCATGCTCGAGAAGGACCTCGGTCGTGTCGAGGAAGCGAGGAAACGGCTCCTGGAACTGGGAGTGGGAGGCAACGCCGTCGGCACCGGCCTCAACACCAAGGAAGGCTTCAGGCAGAGGATCATCGAGGAGCTCAAAGCCCTTACGAAGCTGCCGTACCAGATAGCCGTCGACGGTGTGGAGATGACCCAATCGCTCACCGACCTGGCAGCATTCTCAGCGATGCTGAAGATGCTCGCCCTTGACCTGCAGAAGGTCTGCAACGACCTGCGGCTGCTCTCGTCCGGCCCCCATGCCGGATTCCATGAGATCATTCTGCCGCCGGTGGAACCGGGCTCGTCCATCATGCCCGGGAAAGTCAATCCGAGCATCTGCGAGAGCGTCATCATGGCCTGCATGCAGGTGCAGGGACTGGACCATGCGATCGTCCTTGCGGCAGGCGCAGGACAGCTGGAGCTCAACACCCATATGCCGTTGGTAGGGAGGAACATCCTGAAGACCATCGGCCTTCTGACAAAGGCGTCGCAGAGCCTCGGAAAGAAGTGCATCACGGGCATCAAAGCAGATGAAGAGAGATGCAGGAAGCATCTTGAGACGAGCGCCGGCCTCGCGACCATACTCAACCCGCTCCTTGGCTATGACAAGGTCGCCGAGTTGGTGAAGCAAGAGCAGGAGCAGGGAAAGACATTGAGAGAGCTGGTCCTGGAGAACGGCATCATGGACGAACAGCAATTCGAAGAGCTCATCAGGAAAGCGACCGGACCCGGACTCAGGAATCCTGACTAGACCCGTATCTTCTCGATAGTATGCTTCCATGCATTGATGCGCATCAGCTCTTCTGTGGGTGGCTCTCCGAGGATGAGCTTGACCGTCTCGCCGACCTGGATGGCCGCGGTCATAGCCACAGCATGGTTGAGGACACCGGCATCGACACAGCCCAGAGGCGTCTTCTTGTCCGGGAAGATGTCCTGATAGGTCTTCTGCCGGACAGAAGATGAGAAGGAAGGGAAGACTTTCACCTCGCCCCACCAGCCGACGCAGGCGGCATGCACCCAGGGGATGTTCTTGCTCTTGCAGCGGGCGTCGATGAGGTATCTTGTCTCGAGGTTGTCGGTGCAGTCGAGGACGACCCTGCCTGCGTCCCTGCCCATTGACGGCAGCAATGAATCCATGTTCCCTTCGTCCATCCTTTTTGTATGGATGCCGAGCCTGGCCTTGCCGTCGATCGCCTGCAGATGACGGGCAATCGCATCAGCCTTCATGAGGCCGATGTCCTTCTCGGTATAGAGCGCCTGCCGCTGGAGATTGGAGAGCTCGACCATATCATCATCGATGAGGATGAGGTTATGCACACCTGCACGAAGGAGAAGCTCTGCAGCATGGCTTCCGATGGCGCCAAGACCGACGATCGTGACGGTTGCTTCCCCAAGTTTTTTCTGGCCTGCTTTCCCGATGGCAGGGAGCGCCTCCTGACGTGCGTAGCGGTCGGACATGGAATCAGGCATGCCGTCCTGAAGATGGCGTGCAATATATAGCTTTCCTCTGAAAAAGGAACCGCACGACCGCCTTTCCCAGGCGGACAGGAAAGGACAGGGATGCTGTCAATAGAGCTCCAGGTATCGCTCCTTCTCCCAATCTGTCACGCTGACCCGGAAAGCGTCCCATTCCTGGGTCTTGGCCGCCAGATATCTTCCGAAGGTATGTTCTCCCAGCGTCTGCTTGGCCAGTTCACTTGCCGACATCTTCTCGATGGCCTGCCAGAGCGAATAGGGAAGGTAGTCTATCCCCTTCTTCCTGAGCATTTCATCGGTGTATTCAAAGACGTCCTCTTCCGCCGGTTCAGGTGGTATGGCCGATTCCCGGATCCCCTTGAGTCCTGCCTCCAGGAGCAGGGCAAAGACGAGGTAGGGGTTGGACGCGGGATCAGGACAGCGTATCTCAGCACGGGCAGCGTTGCCTTTCCCTTCTATGATCTTGGGGATGCGTATCAGGGCGGTCCGGTTCCTCTGGGCCCAGCAGATATAGGTTGAGGCTTCATAGCCCGGAACAAGACGTTTGTAGGAATTGACCAGCGGATTCGTCACCGCGGCGATCTCCTTGATATGGCTCAACTGTCCGGCGATGAAAGACTTCGCGACAGAGGAGAGGCGGTAGGGGTCCTTCGCATCGTAGAAGGCGTTCCTGTCTTCTTTTATATCCCAGAGCGACTGGTGCACATGCATGCCCGAACCGTTGACGCCCGCGATGGGCTTGGGCATGAACGTTATATGGAGACCATGCCGCTGGGCGATGGCCTTGAACGTCGCCTTGAGCGTCACCGCGTTGTCTGCTGTGCGCAGCGCATCGTCGTACTTGAAGTCTATCTCATGCTGGCCTGCTGCGACCTCATGATGCGATGCTTCAACCTCTATGCCGAACTTCTCGAGAGCCATCATCATCTCCTGTCTTACCTCATAGGCGTTGTCGAGGGAGAGGTCGAAGTAGCTTCCTCTGTCGTGGGGAAGAGGCTCCACGTGACCATTATCTTTCCTGAAGAGGAAGAATTCTAGTTCAGGGCCGGTGTAGTACTTATAGCCCATGCTCTTCGCCTTTGCGAGCGCCCGTTTGAGGATATATCGCGGGTCGCCCTCGAAGGGCTTGCCGTCAGGCATGTAGATGTCGCAGATGAGCCTTGCCGAGCGCTCTTCACTGTCCATCCAGGGGATGACCGCATAGGTCGAGGGATCCGGCCTGAGCAGCTGGTCGCTCTCCTGGATCCGGGTGAACCCTTCGATGGAGGATCCGTCGAACCAGGTCCCCTGGGTCAGGCTCTTCTCCAGCTGGCCGACAGGGATGGTGACATTCTTCACCATGCCATGGATGTCGGTGAACTGCAGGTTGATGAATTTAACATTGTCTTCTGTAACGCGTCTCAGCACATCTTCCTTGGTCAATGTCGCAGTCATTCCTTCACCTCATAGGGCCCGAACCATGGGTCCGATAGGGGGCGTGAGAAGGAGGGTCGCTTATATAATTTTTCCAAGGAATTCTGAACATCTGAGTGATTATCAAGAAAAATTTAAATAGATGTTTGATTTTCAAACCATATCATGGCGGAAACTAAACAAATGGAAGCCCTGGTTAGCGTCGATGAGACCGACCGGGCCATCCTCAACCAGCTGATCCGGGATCCTCGGCAGAGCTATCGGGAGATCGCCCGGAAGACCATGAAGAGCCCTGCCACGGTGATGAACCGCATCAAACAGCTGGAGAAGGAAAAGGTCATCAAGGGGTATACGACGATGGTGGACTATGACCGGCTCGGCTATGACATCACGGTCATCATCGAGATACAGATAGCGAAAGGCAACCTCCATCTGGTGGAGAAGAAGATAGCGAGCAATCCCAACGTCATCGCTGTCTACGACAACACAGGCCATTTCGACGCCACCATCATCGGACGGTTCAAGAACCGGAAGAGCATGGACGCGTTCCTCAAGCGCATCCAGAAGGACAGCTTTGTCCAGCGGACCGAGACCAAGCTGGTGCTCTCCACCCTCAAGGAAAGATGGATGGGGATAGCATGAGCATCGCAGGGAACATCGCAGACGTGAGACGACGGATAGCAGAGGCCTGCGCCAGGAGCGGAAGGGACCCCTCAGGGGTCAAGCTTATCTCCGTCACGAAGACCGTCGAGATTGCCAGGATCCAGGAGGCTCTTGCCTCGGGCATCACTGCCATCGGCGAGAATCGGCTCCAGGAAGCCATGGACAAGTTCGACCGCCTGGACCTCAGGGGCATTGAACGTCACTTCATCGGCAATCTCCAGACCAACAAGGTAAGATCTGCGGTCGACTATTTCGACGTCCTCCAATCGGTGGAGACCCTGAAGGTCGCCAAGGAGATAGACAAACGCGCCTATGCAGCCGAAAAGATCATGCCCGTCTTTATCGAGGTCAACATAGGAGGGGAAGAGAGCAAGCACGGAATCGAACCTGAGAAGGCAGAAGGGTTCCATCGCAAACTCCTCACCTTCCGCAACATCAGGGTGGAAGGTCTTATGACCGTCGCGCCGCTCGTTCCTGCAGAGGAGACACGGCCGCACTTCAAGGAGATGAGACGGTTGCAGGAAAGGCTTGGGGTGAAGTCCCTTTCGATGGGCATGAGCAACGATTTCGAGGTGGCCATCGAAGAAGGGAGCACGATGGTGCGGCTTGGCACTGCTATCTTCGGCCAAAGGAGGTAAACTTTTTTAAAGGGCATCTGAGCCCCATCACACCCTGCCCTCGTAGCTCAGCGGCTAGAGCGGCTGCCTCGTATCCTCAACGGACAGAAAGCAGCAGGTCGTGAGTTCAATTCTCACCGAGGGCTTTGCCTGTCTTGTGGGCTCGAGCGAAAGCGATCCACAAGAACGGAGCGTTTTTGGTATCCCAGCAATCTAGAGATTGCTGAGAATACCCCCTTCGGGCTCCAGAATCCTTCGGTGCCAGCAAGCTTTGCTTGCTGAGTACGAAAGAGTGCAGCAACCCTCAAAGGGTTGCGAACGGGTCTGGCGTGGATTCCCATCGGAGGCTTTACGTCGGTGGTATTGCTTCTACTCTTGCTAGCAAACCTTTAAATATTCTTATTCTATAGGGAGTATTAATGAAACTCCTGAAATTATGGATTATTATTGGATCAATACTTCTTCTGATTTTTTTATTCCCGAAGATCATGAACCCAGACTACTCCTCTGGACCAGACCCCGGTGGGGAACCATTAACATACTATTCTGCCTGTTTAGGTATCAAATCATCGAAGATGGTTAACTATGAAGATAACCCAAGAAACACCTACAAGCTCAGCAAATGCTTCGGGATACCCTACAATCCGCCGGTGATCAACATCGTCAGAATCCTCTTTATTCCTGGATTCGTTAAGGATAAGAGCTATTGCAAGCAGGCAAGTGATTGCATAACTGATTCTTCGTGTGGGTGCAGTTGCTCGCCGATTCTGAGAAACAAGTATCACAGTAGGAGTGACTGTCCAATGTTCACTTGCGGCTTGTATTGTTCTGTCCCCAGCCGTCTGGGTTGGATGCATGAATGCCAAAACAACAGATGTGTAGCTGTAAGGAACGAGACCAAGGCATGTTTACAGATGTGCGAGTTCGAATATGCAGAAGATCGGGTAGAAGAAATATCGCAAGGTTGGCATAGGTTTGATTGTTCGGCATTGGTCACCTGCACCCCAAAAAAAAATAGAACCATTGTCCTTTCCTAAGTTTACTTGATGGCACTTGTTATTGTGGATGGGGAGTTCAATTCTCCCCAGTCGTTCATTTAGAATGAACAGAATGTTTAAATATAATGAACACTTTCTCAGGAATATGAATGAGTTAAGCAGTCTTATGAGCGAGAAGAATCTAGAGATTCTGAACATCATCAAGACAGAGGACTTATCAATCAGAGAGATTTCCGAGAAGATTGGATGTTCTCCGGGAAAGATAACCCAAGCAACAAAAATTTTCGAGAAATATGGAATAGTCAACGTCACCAAACGGAAAAATCGAATCATTTTGAAGCCAAACTATAACAGCCAGTTCTACTGTAAGATAATGTCACTTTCAAACACCCACAGGATAGTCAGATCAAGAACATACGCAAGGCTTGCAAAGATAGGGACCGTCGGGATATACGGAAGCTATGCAAAAGGCACAGACGATGCAAACAGCGATATCGATCTGATGATATGGACAGATAAAAAAGACATTGAAGTAAGGGGAATGATAAGAGCGCTCTCGAAAGAAATAGGGCTTCCCGTCAACTCGTTGCTTCTGAACAAAAAGAAAGTAGCGCAGCTAAAAACAAGAGATGACGAATTTTATAGCAGATTAGCAAAGGAACTCATTGTCCTGAATGATGGAACCTTCGACAAGATTGGCTGATTGTTTTAGAAAAGGATTGCTCAAGAAGGAAACCCCTCAAAAGGATTTGGCAGTAAAAGATCTGAGACAAGCAGGATTTTTCTTATCTGAAGCAGAAGATCTATTACCTGACAAAAAAGTGATGGGAGCGATTGCACTATACAATGCGTTCTTTCATTGTTCCAGAGCAGTTCTCTGGAAGGAAGGCATCAGGGAAAGAAGCCATTATTGCATAGCAAGATTTCTTGAGACTGTTCCTAAACTGAAAGAGATATTTCTCGATGCATTTGAAACAATAATGTCCATTCGACATACTGCACAGTATGCCACTGAACAGATAACCATCGGTGAAGACTTGGAAGAGCTTGCTCATATCTGTGAAGCATACATCAAAGAGGTCAAGCAACTGATCCAGAATAAACCATGATTTTCACCACTTCCTTCTTCGAAAGGAAGCACTGCAGAAATCACGGAAAAAAGTGGTACCATCTATCTTTAAGTATTTTTCTCGCTTACCAGTGACGTAGTTTCATTGAGGGGGGATTATTTTGAAAAAGCTGTTAGTACTACTGACTGTTGTCATCATCCTATTGATTGGCGTCAATCAGGCGGTCAAAGCCCAGGAGCTCCAAGATGACCGCCTTCTCGAGATACTTCTGACACGGGTCAATGCCATCATAGAGCATCTCTTCGGCGATATGCCGGAAGGTTGCCAATGGGCGAACCCGCTCTGTCCGGTGGACCAGGCCTGTATCGACAATGTCTGCATCGGGAATGTGACCGACACGGCACCTGCTCCTGTCGACCAGACAACGCCGGTCATCGACCAGACAAAGCCCGTCCTGCTCATCAGCTACTGGGACGGAACATCCTATGTGCCGCTCATCGAAGATACGGCCATCAAGCTCGCCCAGAGCTATCCGCTCTTCAGCATCTCGGCAACCGACAATGACGCCGACACCCTGTCCTGCAGGTTCTATGATGACACGACCGGCGCGCTCATCTCGGACGGTGAGAGCTATCCGTTCAGGAACCCGGCAGTCATCGAGCCGCTGCCCATGGTCGATCAGGGGTATGACCCTGCCTCACCGTCCCTGGCAGATGGAGCCTACCGACTGGAGGTCATCTGTGAAGATGAACTGGGCAACGAGGGGACCTCGGGCGTCGTGAGCTTCAGCTGGACGAGCGTCTATGTCCCAGGAGCCTGTTCCTTCCGCACCGATGCCATTGACAGCACCTATGGTCCCGGGACCTGGATCGCTGTCGATACCGACGGAGACGGAGAGCTTGAGGGATATGCTTACAGCAGTGCATCTGGCCTCCTGGGTTCCTGCGTCCGGGGAACGACGATTGCTCAGACGCCGGAAGGATATCCGGTCATCCTCGACAGCAACGGACAGGTCAATGTCTGCGTCCAGGTCTACGAGCGCAAGTTCAGCAGCAAGCGATATCATGAGACCACGACCGAAGCTGACACCTCGACCAGCCCCAGAAGCCCCTACCGTGAGAACGGCCAGGAGGTCTGTGACCAGGACACCAACCCGGCCCTCGACCTCAGCGGATTGGATGGGACAGAGAGCAGCGCTACGGTCTCAGGCACCATCATCACCGGCCAGGGCTGAGAAGATTTCTTGAGAGGAGCCTGCATAGATTACCTAAACCTTTATAAAGAGCCGACCATCTCTGAAGGTCGACCAACAGGGTGATTTAACAAATGGCGAAAGAACAACCCAAGAAAGACAAGCCTAAAAAGGGCGTCTGGCAGCTCTATGAGGTCAAGGGGGACACCCTTGTCCGGAAGAACCCGTGGAGCCCGAAGAAAGGACCCGGCAGCTTCATGGCCGACCACAAGAACAGGCAGACCTGCGGAGCCTCGGGCTACACAGAATTCAAGAAGAAAGGGGATGAATGATGGCAAGGAAACTTGCGAACAAAAGGACCAAAGAGATCCTCCCTGAGAATGTCATCAAGGAAAAGGGGCTTCCGAAAGGCGAGTTCACCACCAACTGGAACGGTCGCATAACCATTCTCGAACCAGAGATCTCATTCATAGCGAAGCAGCTGGACATCAAGAAGAAAGGCGAATATGCCATCAAGGTACGATGAGCAGACGGTCCGGCTTCCTTGACTATGTCGAAGAACAGTTGCGTGCCTGCCCTTCCCAGCGCGAGATGCTGGAGCAGGTGGTCGAATTCTCGAAAGATCTCCCTCTGTTTCCTGAAGAGCGAAAAACTCCGCAGAACAAGGTCAGGGGCTGCCTGTCCCTGGTCTATGTGGACATACGCATGGACAAGCAGGGAAAGCTCACATTGAACGGTTACTCTGACTCATTCATCATCAGCGGTTTCCTCGCCATCCTCAAGAGAGCCATCGACGGCCTTACACGAGCAGAGTTCGAAGAGGAGCAAGAGCATCTCAGAGCATTTCTGGAGAATACAGGGATGGCCATGTCCCAGCTGCAGTCCCGGGCTGATACGTTCGGCAACATCATCCAGAAGATACGGGAACAGGCAGGGGAAGAAGAAAAAGGGGACCGCAGGGTCCATGGAAACATAAGGAGGCATCATATATCCTGACCGACAGGATAGGCGCATCACTAGGCTTGCCGACAATCCCTGGTTGCATCTGGCTGTCACTTTCCTGAATGCCTACATCTCCTATGTCAGATTCGAGTACAGGCACCATTAGCATAACCTATTTATACGATGAAACAGCTATTCTCCTGCATGAGAAAAGCATCCTGGTTCCTCCTGGGCATCATCATCGTCTCGTTCCTGCTTGCACTCTATTATTATCCCCAGATGCCGGAGCAGATGGCTTCCCATTGGAACGCCGCCGGCCAGGTGGACGGCCACATGGGCAGGTTCTGGGGAGTCTTCCTTCTGCCGATCATCCTGGTTGGGCTGTTCCTTGCATACCTGGCCATCCCGAGGATCGACCCGCTGAAGAAGAACATCAAGACTTTCCAGCCATCCTATGACCTGTTCATGACAGCCCTCTTTGTCTTCCTGCTCTATGTCTATGGCATCTCTCTTGTCTGGAACAGAGGTTTGACCATGGACGTCACAGCCATGCTGATCCCGGCACTGGCCATCCTGTTCTATATCATAGGCATCATGGTAGGGAAAGCGAAGCAGAACTATCTCATAGGCATCAGGACCCCATGGACATTGGCAGATGAAGAGGTCTGGAACATCACCCACCGACGGGCAGGGAAGCTCTTCAAGGTGGCTGCGGCAATCATCCTGGTCGGCCTGCTGTTCCCGAGAGCGGCTCTGTGGATCATGGCTGCCGCCGTCCTGGGGATAGTTGCCTATACGTTCACCGATTCTTACGCCCTCTATAAAGAGAGGCACCCTTCCCGTCCGAAAGAAAGAGAAGCAATGAAGAGAACAGAAGATAAAGAAAGAAAAGAGAAGCAGGGATGAATAAAGGAAGAGCAAAGAACCAGAGGGGACGAAAAGGAGAGCAGGAGGGATGATATGATGGACGATGAAAGATTCATGAGGCTGGCTCTCGCGAGATCGGCAGAAGGGATGGAGGAGGGCCAGACACCGTTCGGGGCCTGCATCGTCGGAAAGGACGGCGAAGTCATCTCCTGTGAACACAACAGGGTCTGGAAAGACACCGATGTCACGGCCCATGGAGAGATCGTCGCCATCAGGGAGGCCTGCAGGAAGACCGGCAGCATCAAGCTGGAAGGCGCGACCATCTATTCGACGACAGAACCCTGTCCCATGTGCTTCTCTGCCATCCATTGGGCAGGCATCGGGAGGATAGTCTTCGGTGCAAGCATACGGGATGCCAAGGATGCCGGATTCTCAGAGCTCACCATCTCCAACGAAGAGATGAAGAAGAGAGGGAACAGCCCGGTGGAGATCGAGGGAGGGATCCTCAAGGAAGAATGCGCAAAGCAGTTCAAGGACTGGGCAGCAAGGGAAGACCACCGGACATACTGAGAAGATGAGAAAAGAAGAAAAGAGAAAAGAAAGTATCAGCGCCGTCTCTTCCTGAGCGCTGAGATGACTCCCGCCCCTATGGCCGCACCGACGGCCGCTGCCACGGCCACTGCCTTCTCGGGGTTCTTCTTGACAAGGGATGCTGCCTTCTTTTCAGCCACCGCATATCGCCTTTTCAGTTGCGCCAGGGCTTTCCTCGCCTGCTGTTGGGCCTTCTTCACCTGTGCGTTGGCCTTTGCCTGAGCAACCTTGCTGACCTTCTTGACCTTCCGCTGCACAGACTTCTTGGTTACCTTTTTCACCTTCTTCTTCGCTGATGTCTTCATCGGCTTTTTCACCGATTTTTTCGCCACCGTTTTTCCTTTTTTCTGGACCATGGGTCTCACCTCTTGAAACGATAATATCTTTTCTGTCTGATATGTCCCTTGAAGAGCAGGGAGATGACGAGGAGGAGAAGTCCCATGAGGAGGAAACTCCAGCCGAGCGTAAGGTCAAGGTATTGGACGACGAGGAGGGTGATGGCTATCATGATGAACAGCACACCCGCACCGAAGAGGACGGCAGAGAAGAGCTTCTCCATCATGTTCTCAGCGGTCTGGTAGGCGATCTCCTGGGCATGATGCACCAGGTCTTCGGAACGTTCCTTCATGTTCTTGACGATGGAACTGGACACGATCCCCTTGAGCGTGTTCAGGAAGCTGTTGTCTTTCTCGGCGTCTTTCTTGGTCACCATGGGATGAACTCACCTCACCGGTCCTGTCAACGGTCCCAGGGCACACACATATATAAAGGTTGTCCAAATACAGGAGGCCATGAAAAGCTCTGCAGGGACTTTCCTGATCCTGACGCTGGTGCTGCTCCTCGGGATGACCATCGCCTCCTGCAGCAACCGTCCCGCAGGACCCGCGGCGGTGTTCCATGGAGAACAGGATGCGACGATCGCCCTGGAGGTGGTGGACACGCCAGAGACCAGGCAGCAGGGACTCATGTTCCGGGAACAGCTCAACAAGTCCACAGGCATGCTCTTCGTCTGGCAGGATGAGCAGCCGAGAGCATTCTGGATGAAGAACACGCTGATCCCGCTCGACATGGTGTTCATCGACCGGGATTGGCGTATCGTGGACATCTTCAGGGAAGTGCAGCCCTGCGAGAAAGACCCCTGTCCCATCTACCGCTCGCTCGTCCCTGCCCGCTATGTCATCGAGATGAACGCAGGTTTCACCGAGAAGCACCAGATAGAAAAGAACGATACCGTAACATATCTTCCGGCAAGAAAATGAGACGACCTGTCTTCTTCGAGCGTGCCATCTTCCTGTCCTGGTATTGCGCCAGGCCCACCTGCACCTTCTGTTATATGTCGACCATCAAGGAGCAGATAACCGACCCCAGGAGAGCGAGGAGGCGGCCGGAGAGCATCCTGACCGAAGCCGTCATCGCGAAAGCTTGCGGGTGGAAGATAGAGTTCCTCTCGGGAGGCATCCACAGCCACAGCATCCAGGAGCTGGTGGACATCACGAGGCAGGTCAGCAGCATCATGGGCGAGAAGCAATGGCTGAACTTCGGCATCTTCGACCAGCATGCGCTGGAACGCTTCCTGCCCTATGTGCAGGGGATGACCGGGACAGTGGAATGCATCAACCCCAGGATCCATGATCAGGTCTGTCCGGACAAGCCGCTTGCTGAGGTAAAGAGGATGTTCGGCCTCTGCGACCGGCTGGGTCTCCGGAAGGCCATGACCCTCATCGTCGGCCTCGGGGAGACCGAAGAGGACATTCCCCTGCTGCTGGAGTTCATCAGGAAGCATGCCGTCGACCGCATCACGTTCTATCGTCTCATCCCCCACCCCGGGACGCCCTTCGGTGAAGGACCTGCCACCAAATACTACTGCCGATGGATACAGGAGACCAGGAAGGCCTTTCCTGACCTGGACATCATCGCAGGCTCCTGGTCGGACCGGATAGAGGAGATCCCTGCCCTGCTGGAGGCAGGGGCCGACGGGCTGACCAAGTTCCAGGCCATCAAGTACTTTGGCTCCCGAAAAGCAGAAGCCTACCACCGGCTCGTCGGCGAGGCAGGCGTCGACTTCCAGAGCACCTTCCTCCGCATCGATGACCAGGAGGTCCAGGACATCATCGCATCGCTGGATGTCGACGAGGCACGAAGGGAGAAGGTCAGGAAGAGGACAGAGAACTATCTTCATAACATGCGGAAGAGGAAAGGGATGATGAAAGGGGAACAGGGACAAGAAGAAAAGGACGGGAAGGGAAAGAAGACAGGGCGAAGAGGGATCCGCACCTGAATAAGTCCAACACACCACAGCAGTATCACAGCATGCCGAACTCCTTCTCCAGGAAAGCGACGACCTTCCTGCCGTTCCTTGTCGGTGGTCTGGTGACGAGACTCACCAGGACAAGAGCAAGCATACCGAACGCAAGTCCCCAGATGGCGCCATGGAAGCCGAACCAGGGTCTCCAACCGCCCCACTGGGCCAGAGAAAGCACCGCAACACCGACCACCATGCTCGCTAGAGCCCCCCATTTGGTGGTCCTTCTCCAGAACAATGCACCCATCATGGCGGGAAGAAGCTGCAGGGTCCCGGCGAAGGAGAGGATGGAGAGGGTCACGATGAGCTTGGGCGGCTTCACCGAGATGAGAAACGCTGCTCCGAGAAGCAGGAACATGGAAAGGCGTGCTATCCACATCCTGGCTTTCCTGCTTATCTTCTTCTTCCGGAGATTGACGAAGAGGTCCTTTGTTATGATGGAGCTCAGGACAAGGATCTGGGAGTCCACCGTCGACATGGAAGAGGCGATGACCGAGATGAGGGCGAGGGCGACGACAAAGCCGGGAAGGACCGTGAGGACGGTCGGCAGGGCAAGGTCGCCTGATGCCAGCGCAGGGTCGATGAGTCTTGCCCCCAAGCCTATGACCAGGGTGGGCAGCATGGCCAGGAAGGCGAAGATGGGAGAGGCGATCATCATGGTCTTGAGGACCTTCTTCGATTTCGGGAGGAAGAACCGCACGGTGAGCTGAGGCTGGGTCGCGGGCATGAAGATGATCATGATGAAGAACGATATCATCATGGGATAGGTGAACAGGCCTGCCGGGCCAGGCACAGAGAGGAGCGCTGGGTCCACCCGAAGGACGTCGAGGAACAGGTTGCCGGGGTGCCAGGCGAGGAACAGGCCGCCGATGAGAAGGCCGATGAGGAGGAAAAGACTTCCCTGGAAGGCATCGGTCCAGGCGACGGTCCTCATGCCGCCGAACTCAGAATAGACGAGGATGACGAGGACGAAACCGAGAGAGCCGATGAGCGAAGGCAATCCCGCCGTGGAGAGCAGGATGGACGCGCCCACCAGCTGGATGGAGATGTAGGGCAGGAGGAAGAGGATGCCTATCAGCCCTGCGATGATCATGACACTGTTGCTGTCGAAACGGTCCCTGAGGAATTCTGTCGGCGTGATGTAGCGGAACTTCTTGCCCAGGGCCCATATACGGTACCCGAAGAACCATATCATCACTGCCATGAAGACGTCGGCGAAGGCGATGAAGACCCATGAGCCGATGCCGTGGGTGTAGAAGAACCCGGGCATGCCGACGAGGGTGAAGGAGGAGAAGAGGGTCGCGGAGAATGTCATGAAGGCGACGAATTTCCCTATCTCCCTTCTGCCGACGAAGAAATCTTCAAGTGTATCCTCCCGGCGCCGGAATCCATAGTAGGCGAAGACCAAAAGAACCAGGAGATATGCCAGGAGAAGGCCCAGGGCGAGGAGGTTCATCGGCCATCACCGAATGCTCTGTTCGCGAAAAGGATGACGCTGACGAGGAGGATGAGGGTGAGGACCATCCACCAGAACAGGGTGAAGGGAAGCCCCAGGATGAATGGGGAGAAGACACCTGCCGGCGCCACCATCGGGGAATAGGTCCATGAGGCGATGATGAGGAACCATGCTATCCACCCCCAATGTGTCTGTCCCATGGAGCGGCAGAGCCCTCTCCATTAATATAGATTGTTGAGACAGAGTATAGGTTGGACCAAGCAGGGGTTGCAGAAGAATGATGAGACCAGAAGAATGATGAAACCAGGAACAGGAAGGAAGGACGAACGCCTGTGGGCAGGTGGGGGGGAGAGGAAGGGTGCGGTTCACTCATAGCGTAGGCTGTCCACCGGCCTGAGCCGGGAAGCGGACCGCGCAGGGAAATAGCCTGCCAGGGCGCCGATGCCTCCTCCGAAGAAGATGCAGCCGAGGATGAGCCAGAGGGGAAAGACAGGACTGAGGAGAGCATAGCCGGCGCCGGCGGCGATCTTCCCGCCGAGGGAAGAGATTCCCCAGCCGAGCATCACCCCGATGATGCCTCCGATGACACCGAGAAGGCTGGACTCGACGACGACGATGACCAGGATGTCCTTGTTCTGCGCACCGACCGCTTTCATGATGCCTATCTCTTTGGTCCGTTCCAGGACGGCCGTGTACATGGTGTTCATGATGTTGACGCCGGCGATGATGAGCGAGACCAGCGCGATGAGGAGGAGGATGCTGTTGATGACCGTGATGATGCTGGTGAAGGTCTGGAGCGCCTGCTCAAAGGTCTGGATGTCGAAATTCTCCTCGCCTTCCTTGAGGCCACGGTATTTTCTCAGTTTCTCCTTGGCCCGCGCAGCCACCGTCGCAGGGACCGTGTCGGCGGAGGAACGCATGATGATCTGGTAGTAGCGGTCCTTGAGGTCAGGGAAGAGCGACTCGAAACCTGCATAGGTGAAATAGACGTTCCGGTCATCGGAGGGATTGCCCAGCTCGTCGAAGAAGCCCACCACCTCGAACAGCCTGCCGTTGATGTCCAGCTTGTCTCCGACCTTGACCGGCTTCTTGAATATCTTGTCGGGGACCAGATAGTTGTATCCCAGGACGACCTTGTTCCGGTCCCCTGTCTTGAGGGCCCTCCCCCGGATGATATCGACGGTGAAGACCTCTTCCACAAGCCGACGGTCCTTTCCCGTGCTCATGCCGATGCCGAAGGAATAGACCACCTTCTTGTCCTTGGTGACCTGGACCCCTTTGAGATAGTTCGGGCTGAGCTCGGCGACCCCCTTGACCTTGCCCAGGAGATTGACCTCGTCCTGGGTGAAGAAGAGCTCCTCGTTGATGCCGCTGGTCAGGGATTTGCTGGAGAGGGCGATGATCTTGTCTGTGCCCATCTTGGATGCCAGGCCGTTCACATAGCTCGAGAGGCCCTGACCGAAACTGACCAGGGTGAAGATCGCCGCGATGCCGATGAGGATGGAGAGCACCGTGAGCCAGCTCCGCATCTTCCTGTTCCTGAGGTTGTTCACCGCATAGGTGATGATGTCCCGTATCATTTCGCATACCTCAGCGCATTGACCGGATTCATCTTCGCTGCACCCAGAGCAGGGGTGAGGCCTGCGACGCTTCCCAGCAGGAAGGAGAAGAGCAGCGCACCGAACAGGATGAAGGGGGAGAATGATGCCTGGATGAGGTTTGAACCCAGGGCCATCCGTCCCACGAAAGCGAGGCCAGAAGCGAGGCCCATGCCGAGAAGGATGCCGATGATGCCGCCCAGGATCCCCATGAGACCGGACTCGATGAAGTAGAGCGTGAAGATGACGTAGTTCTGGGCACCGATGGATTTCATGATGCCGATCTCCTTGGTCCGTTCCAGGACGGCCGTGTACATGGTATTCATGATGCCGATGCCACCCACCAGGAGCGAGATGCCTGCGATGATATAGACGAAGAGCTGGACGGCGAAGAGCGTGTCCCCGATGGTGCGCAGCGTGTTCTGGGGAGAGGTGACCTCGAAGTCTTCTTCACCGACCTTGACCTTGCGCAACTGCCGCATCTTCTTCTCGAGGCGTGCCTGGACCCTGTCGATCTCATTCTGGTCACTGACCACGACAGCGATGATATCGACCTTGGTGTGGTCGTCGAAAAGCGACATCATGGGCCCTTCGTTCATCAGCACGATGTTGTCGAAGATGAAACTGCCCCGCTTCTTGCTGATGCCGACCACCTCGAAGAGTTTTCCTTTGATCGACACCCGTTGTCCGGGACTGATGGTCTTCCCGAAGCCGTTGCCGGACTCGGCGAAATTAGCGCCCAGGACGACCTTGTTCCGGTCGCTGTCCTTGAGGGCCCGTCCCTCGGCGATCTCCAGCTGGAGGACCCGTTCTATCTCCTTCCGGGCATCTCCGCTGACCATGGAAGCGACAAGATTGTACTGTGACCTGCCGTTGAAGGTCATCTCTGCTGTCCGGATCATCCGTGGGATGATGAGCTTCACTCCCTTCACCGACTGCAAGGCATCGGCATCATCCCTGGTCAGAGGCGTGACAGCGCCGCTTCCGGGAGGACCCACCTGGACCCCTCCGGCCTGTATGCTCAACACATCGGGAGAGAAGCTGCCGAACTGGCCCATGATGGCGTTCTGCAGACCTGCACCGAGACCTATGAGGGAGACGACGGCTGCGATCCCGATGAAGACGCCGATCATGGTGAGATAGGACCGGAGCTTGCGCTGGAGAAGAGCGTTCACCGCCAACCGGAAGTAGTCCTTTATCATGGGAGGTCCATCGTGTTCCTGGCCGTCTTGACGCCGGGCAGGCAACATGGAAAAAGGATGGGTTCACTTCTTCTTCTTTTTCCGTCTTCTCAGGTAGAGATAGACAAAAAGACCGAGGACGACGATGAGGACGACGATGATGATCCCTACCGAACTGCTGCTCTGCTGGATGCCGAACCGCTCCTGCTGCTCTTCGGTGTAGATGCGAAGATTGACATCCTTCGGCTCATCGGCATATGCCCGATTGGAACCGTCACGGAACCGGATGGAGAGCGGCAGGGAGAAGGTGCCGTCCTCGCAGCAGCCGTCTTTCAGATAGACCGTGAAATCTGCGGTCTCGTAGTCGTCTGAATCGATGTTTCCCACATAGACCTCGTTGGAGGAGAGCACGGTGAGATGATCATCGTCATGAAGATCGGCCGTGAGGAACTTGATGTCCTCGATGCCCCGGTTGACGAACTTGAGGGTGATGTCCCCTTTCTGTCCGGGCTTGCTGAGATCGCTGCTGTCCACGGTGACCGAGAGTTCTGGTTTCGCTTCCAGGACGATGGTGGTATACTGGGTGGTGGAGTAGTTGTTCCCGAAATAGTCGGCATAGGAGATGAGCACCGGCAGCTTGTAGACCGTGATGTCTGCGGTGGGGTCGGTCGTGAAGGAGAAGGCGACCTCTTTCTGCGATCTTCGGGGCATGGTCCCTACGATGAGCTCGTTGGTGGTCCCCAGAGGAGAGAAGGGCAGCTCTTCCTTGGAGATGGTTGTCGTCGTGGTCGTGAACGAGACCACCTGGAAGGTGACCCGCACATCCTTAAAATCCTTCTCGGCCATGTTCTCGAGAGTGAGCGTGAGGGTCGCATCCTGGCCAGGTACAACTCGTCCTGGTTCGGTGACTGCCTTGAGGACAGCGAGCTGTGGCCGGGTCTGTCGCACCGTGACCGTGAAGGGAGACGGTTCCTGCCATGCGCCGCCATCGATACGGTACTGGATGTTGACATCGTAGTCCCCTTCGCCGGCATTGTTCGCCACATTGACCCGATACTTGATGACCTTTCCGTCCACCTCGGTCTGCCGGCCGGTGAGGGTCCCTACTTCCTGGAGGCGGTCTGCCTCCCGTACCATGCTGAAGGGTCCCTGATCAGGGAGACGGACTTCGATATTCTCCGCTTCCCTCAGCCCGTAGTTCTCGAACTTGAAACGGAGATCGACGAAATTTCCCTGGTTTACAGGGTCGGGGTCCTGGTTAAGGAGGCTCACCTTGATCCTGTAGGAGTCCACCACTTCGCCGCTTCCCGCGGCCATGGCATTGGCAGCAAGTCCGAAAGCCAAGCCAAAGACAAGAAGAATCATAAGCATGCTCTTTTTCATGTGCACCACCTTTCTGTTGTTTCCTTTCCCGGTCTGTCTTTTTGTGTTCATGGGTATCATCCTCGATTATTCATCCTAATTCGGTTCACGACGCAGGCATATATGTGCATATATAGCATATAGTGATCATGACTTCTTTGAGATGGAACTTTCCTTTGGTGCAAGACCGCTGTGCAGGAAGCTCTGCCTGCGTTCCTTTGCTGTCGGCCTGGTCTCGTTGATGATCTGTCCGTCCATGAGATGGGCGACCCGTTCTGCGATATGAGACAGCTTTTCGTCATGGGTCACCATGACGATGGTCTTGCCCTGCTCCCGGTTGAGCTTCTCGAGGAAGGACATGACATTCACCCCGGTCTTGCTGTCCAGGTTCCCGGTCGGTTCGTCGGCAAGGATGAGCTCAGGGTCATTGGAGAGGCTTCTTGCGATGGCCACCCGTTGCTGCTGACCTCCTGAAAGTTCAGTGGGACGATGGTGCAGCCGGTCGCCGAGCCCGACGAGGTCGAGGAGCTTCGCCGCCCGCTTCTCCCGTTCGCTCCGGACCATGTTCTGGAAGGTCATGGGCAGCATGACGTTCTCGAGGGCGCTGATGGTGGGGATGAGATTGAACTGCTGGAAGATGAAGCCGATGGTCTGCCCTCGTATCTGGGCCAGCTTGGATTCAGAGAGGTGCGCGATGTTCTGGTGCTTGAGAAAGATCTCTCCCTTGGTGGGGATGTCCAGACAGCCGACCAGGTTGACCATGGTGCTCTTCCCTGACCCCGAAGGGCCCATGATGGCGACGAACTCTCCCCGTTTCGCCTCGAAGTTCATGTTCCGGAGGGCATGCACCTTGTTCGCCCCCATGGTGTAGGTCTTCCAGACGTTCTGCAGCCTGATGAGGATATCTTTGTTTGTTTTGCTCATGGTAGTCGATAATTTGTTGGTGGTCGATGTTCTTCTGCTTGTCGTTCAGCTGCGTCTCCTGATGGACTCCATCCCTCTGGTCGCGGTCTCCAGGATCGCTGTTATCTCCTTCTTGTTCTTCTTGATGATGTTCTTGTCGGCAAGGTCGAACATGGCTTTCTTGAAGCGGATGATATGGTCGTTGATCTCGCTGAAGGGATCGTCTCCCTGCATCACCAGCTCCCAGATCTTCAGCGCCTTCGTATCGAAATGATCGTCGGTATTGTAGAAGACCTTCATCCGGGCCATGAGTTCCATGAAAAGGCCTTTCTGCTCGCGGGAAAGGACGTCAAGGGCGGCTCTTCCCGGAGGAGTGAGTTCATAGACGATGCTCCTGCCTTTTTTCTTGCTCTTCAGGAGCCCTTCTTCCTGCATCGTCTTCAGATGAGGATAGATCGAACCGAAGCTGGGCCGCCAGTTGGGATGCCATGCGCCGGCCTTGGCCTCTATCTTCTTCATCAGCCCGTAGCCCGAGAGCGGCTCCTGGGAGAGGCACTTCAGCAATGCATATTTCAGATGTCCTTTTGCCATTTTATGTAAATTTCTGTGTAATTTTGTGTAATTGTGTAAATAAGAGCGGGGCGACCGGTTGAAGGGACGGATCTCCCGGGAGAGACATCCAGAGCCGATATGTCGTTATCGTTATATCTATATAAATATATCGGTAAAAGAATATATCGATACAGATGTATCTTCTCCAGCATATCGTAATCGATATATACTGAGGACGCCCAAGAGCCCCGTCCCTGACCGTAAAGATTATAAAGAGCCCGGGGCTTTTGATTCCCATGCGACGACGCGGACGTCCGGAAGAATCGAAATTATTCTCCAAAAAGAACGCAGTATCGATATTCATCGTCATGATCATGGTACTCTCCATCGCGGGCTTTCTGGTCACGAGGAACAACACGTCAGCAAACAAGAGGGAATACAACGGGTACACCTTCACTTTCATCCCGAGCAAGAACTTCTGGGAAACCGACTGGAACGACATCAATCTCGACTTCATCTATGAACCCGATGCTGCAGCGCAGGTCAAGATACAGGGAGACCCGGTGGCCCGGCTCAAGAACACCAAGATGTTCCTGATGAGCTATGATAACGATTCCGACTTCATCTCTGACATGGCCCTGGTCCAGTATGACTTCCAGCGGCTCCTGCAGCCGAACCTTGACATCTTTGTCGATGGAGGCATGGCGTTCCCCAACACCTACGGCCAGAAGGTGATAACCTGTGAGAATGCCACCAGCACAACGCCGGTACTGCTCTTCAGAGGCGGCAACGAGACGCTCCTCAAAGAGCAGGGCGACTGCATCATCGCGACAGCAAGGGACCAGGCAGACGTCTATCTCCTCGCAGACAGGATACTCTACGGACTCTATGGCATCATATGAAGAAGCACGACATCTGAAATGACCGGGTGAGACCCCAGATGACAGGACAGACCAAAAGAGTGAGAGCGGCAAAGAAGAAATCCTCTGCCAAGTCGAGAAAGCACAGGAAGAAGGAGGCCGAAGAGGAAGAGAAGGAAGAGCCGGTCACTGAAGGGAAGAGCATCATGTATGTGCTCATAGGCATCGGTGTCTTCGTCGCCATCATCATCCTCATCTTCATGTTCTCAGGAAAATCCTCCCAGACCATCGACACTCCCGATGAGATGTTCATGTCTGTTGTGAACAATGGAGATTCAGATTATGGCTATATGTATCGTGGTTATGCCTTCATCAACTATCAGGGGTCATGGATGACACGGATAAGGAGCTTTGCCACAGGAGAGCTCTATGACATCCCCATGCATTTCGGGCCAAAGGATGTTGGGGATGTGACCATCGAAGGCAATCCCCTTCCCTGGATCGTGAGGACAAGCAACCGGACGCAGACCTATGTCACCTTCAACCCGTTGTCGGACGAGTTCCAATACCTGGCACTCGCAAATACGGAGCTCTCCATCAGCCTCATCCAGGTCATCGGAGTCATACCTGTCGTCGGCTGCATCACGAACGAGAGCGATGCCTGCAGAGACGTACCGGTCATCACCTGCAACAACACAGACCAGCAGGTCATCTATATCATCGACAATGAGGGACCTGCAAAGATAACCAAGAAGAAGAACTGCATTATCCTTGAAGGCAAGGATCTGGAACTGCTCAGGGCAGTGGACCGTTTTCTCTATACCTGGTATGGCATCATGCCGGCAGGACCGATAGCTGCCTCTTAGATGGGTGTAGATGGGTGTGTCTCTCAGACCTCTTGGATGTCCTTCTCTCCGGGCACGACCAGCCGCAGAGCAAGACCGTTCTTCAGGACAGCACCGATCAGGGCCATATGCTCTTTCCCTGAACCCGATGAAAGGTTGAGGGCCACCTCTGTTGCCAGTCCTCCGGGGACCAGCTTTCCGATCTGTCCGGTCAGTTCACCGCAGAGCAGGGCCATCGGCGTAGAGAAATCAGTGACCACCATCGAGAAGTTCTTTGGATGAGAGAAATGCTCCTTGCCATAGGGGTAGGTAACAAGCACTATATGGTCCCATTCCGCCTGGTCCATGAGCCGACTGACCTCTGACCAGGTGCCCTTTCCTGTCGAGATGATGGCGATGAGCGTTGTCATGACAGATGAGGCAGGGACCGATGTTAATAAAGATTGTGAAGGCCGGAAGGACATCTGGACAAAAAGAAGAGAAAAGGATGACGGCATGACAGCAGCTTTCATCTGGCATGCATCACCTGTCCGGGATGAGAAAAAAAGATAGCAAGACCTCATGATTGTTCCCAATAAGATTGTTCCCAATAAGAACGGGTCCTCAGGAGGCGAAGCAGGAGAGGTATTGCATATTCGCCCCTCGGATGTGACTCCTTCAAGAGAGCGACAGAGGGCAATATATAAAAAGAACAGGCACATCCTCTTCCCAGGGGGATCGAGTGACTCAGAAGAGGGTTATCAAGAGGGTTATCATAACACTAAGCGTTCTGCTTATAGTAGCTTTAGTCATCGTGACCTACAAACCGCTCGAGAAACAGGTTATCCTGCCCACAGGCGATACGGTGAAGCTGGTGGTCTCCGGCGGCGCGAAAGCGACATGCGGAGACGTGACCTGCGGAGACAATCAGGTCTGTCGCGATGGATCGTGCTACTGTGCCGAGAATTACCGGACATGCATGAACGGATGCATCCCCAAGGAAGGATGCTGCTTTGACCAGGAATGCGCATCAGGGACCTGTGTCGATCATGCCTGCAGCACGGCCGTGAAAGAAAACCCAAAAGAGAAAGATACCTCAGTAAATACCTCAGCACAGGCACCGAAAGGAAACCAAGAGACGAGCAGCTGTGACCTGCTTGCCTGCGGATCAAACAAGGTCTGTCTTGACACCGGCGATTGCGGCTGCAAGCAGGGATATTCCTGGTGTGACTTCCAGAGCAGATGCATACCTATGGGAAATTGCTGTGATGGTGCTGACTGCAGAGGAGCCACGGACTGCCAGCCCTCAGGAGAGGCAGTGAATGTCTGCATGGATTTCCAGGGCGAGGAGCTCTGCAAACGGGTGACTGACGACCGTTCCCGGTTCTTTATGATGGGAGATGAGACATTCTCGGTCAGCATCATCAAGCTTGTCGACGACGGGGATGGCGCATATTTCAGGATCAACGGCAAGATCCATGAGCGATTCAGGAAGTTCACGAGCTATGCATTGACCTCAGGACCGACCATGGTCTATAACCAGTACTTCAAGTATGGCGGTGGCTGCCAATAACAGGGAATAGAGAAGAAGAGTGGAGAAGAGAGAAGAGCCATAAAGAAAGAACAAGCAGAGTTTCAGTTTCTCAGAAGATCTGATCTATCCTGACCAGGAACGTGAGGTTCTTTCCTGCGAGCGGATGGTTCATATCGAGGGTCACCTTATCCTGCTCGACCTTGGTTATCCTTGCCTTTGCCGTGGTCTTGTTCCCTGCATTTGATTTCAGCAGCAGTTCGGTCCCCACCTGGGGAGTGATGTCACCGAGCTGTTTTCGGGGGATCTGATAGGCAAGTTTCTCATGGTACTGGCCGTAGCCCTTCTCCGGAAGGACCGTGAAACGTTTCTCCTCATCCTCTGCCATGCCGATGATGTTCTCGTCGAAGCCGGAGATGGTCTGGCCGTCTCCCACCACATGGACAAAGGGTGTCTTTCCCACATTGCTGTCGAATATCTCGCCAGTGTCAAGGGTTCCGGTGTAGGTAACAGCCACCTTGTCCCCTTTCCGTATGATCCTCTTGATGTCAGCCATGCGTTTCACCTCGATAATCAATCTGTCAAACAGCCTCTCAGTCAGAACCTCCCTGAACGCAGGTAGTCATCCACCGCAGCATCATCCAGATGGGTGGTCTGGGCAAAGGTCTCCTGCTGCCCTTTCCGCTGCCGTAGAAAGTAAAGACCGAACAGGATGCCGGTCCCCATGCCGAAAAGATGGGCTATATTGCCGACTCCCGAAGGGAAAAAGACGCCGAAGACATCGATGGACACCCAGACAAGCCCTGCCAGCCAGAGAGGCATGGGGATGATGAAAAAGAAGAGCAGCCGAAGCTGGGGCATGATGATGATCAGCGCACCGATGAGTCCCATCAGGGCGGCGCTCGCACCCAATGCCCGGGCATAGGCAAAGCTTGCGAAGAACCCTGCCACCAGACCTGACACCAGGTACACCTCGAGCAGGCGTTTGGGGCCGATCCTTGATTCGAGAAGAGGCCCGAAGAGCAGGATGCCGTACATGTTGAAGAAGATGTGGTTGAGGTTGGCATGGAGGAACATGTGCGTGAGGAGTATCCAGGGCCGGGTGAAGATGTCGCTGCCCACCAGGATGAAAGCATCGGTGAAGCCGGGAATCGTCTGCTGGAGTATGAAGAAGAGGATGTTCACCCCGATGATGGGGATCACGGCACTTCTCATACGGAATCCCGGAAACCACTGCTGTCGGCTGCTTATCGGTCGCATGACCGGCCTGAAAGCCTTGCCTTATATAAAATTTGGCCATAAAATTTAGCTTAAAGAGGAGTGAGAGAAGTGAAGCGAAGGATATTTCAGGAAAACGAGCGAGAAAAGGTGTTCAGAAAAATATAAGAAAAATATATATACTATCTGGAAATCTGATGGACAATGCGAAAAGGCCGTTTTTTCGATCATTCCCTCTTTCTGATGCATGGCTCAACGACGCACGAGGCGATTCTTCTTGGCTGCTGAGAACGGCAAGGACATGCTCAAGAAGCTCGCCCGCAGGTCTGGAGAAGAAGAGTTCTTCACCCCAGTCCCGAAGGGCTATGAACGGGGCAAGCAGAAATACATCTTTGTTACCGGTTCGGTCATGTCTGGCCTGGGAAAGGGTATCTTCGCCGCATCCCTCGGAAAGCTCATGCAGGAACAGGGTTATCGCATCAGCCCCATCAAGTTCGACGGATACCTCAACGTGGATGCAGGGACATTGAACCCCTTCCGCCATGGCGAGGTCTTTGTCCTCGATGACGGCCTTGAATGCGACATGGACCTGGGCACCTATGAGCGTATGCTCGATCTCGATCTCAGCGAGGCCAATTACCTGACAGGGGGCAGGATCTTCAGCCGCATCCTCACGGCAGAGCGGAAGGGCTCCTACCTCGGGAGGGATGTGCAGTTCATCCCCCATGTGACCGGAGAGATCAAGCATTTTCTCAGGGAACTGGCCATGAAGAGCAAGGCCAACATCGTCATCGTGGAAGTTGGGGGGACTGTGGGAGATATCGAGAACCAGTATTTCCTCGAGGCGCTGCGGGAGATGATGTATGAGGAAGGAAAAGAGAACTGCTGTTTCATCAATGTCACCTATATCCTCGAGCCAGGTTTCCTGGGCGAGCAGAAGTCAAAGGCAGCCCAGCTGGGCATCAGGCGTCTCATGGAGCTGGGGATCCAGCCCGACGCCATCGCCTGCCGATGCCATAACGAGGCCACCGAAAAGGTCAAATCAAAGATCAGCATCTATTCCAACGTGCCGCTGAAGAACGTCATCTCCGTGCATGATGTGGACTCCATCTACCTCATCCCCGAAGAGATAAAGGGGACGGGCCTGGACCGCAACATCCTCGAGAAGCTCAGGCTCAAACACAGGGAAGTCCAAAGTTCCAAGGAATGGAAAGGATATATACGACGGATAAAGAACCCCAAGAAGACGATCACGGTCGGCATCATCGGAAAATACACTGGACTTCGCGACTCCTACGCATCAGTCATCAAGGCGTTGGAACATTCGGCAACCCACAACCAGGCCAGGATCAGCATCAAGTGGATCGAGACGACGGACATCGAGGAAGGCAAACTGACCCTCAAGCAGGCCTTCGACGGCATCGCAGGCATCATCGTCCCGGGCGGTTTCGGCAAACGCGGCGCAGAAGGGAAAGTACAGTGCATCCGGTATGCAAGGGAGAACAACATCCCTTATCTCGGACTATGCTATGGTTTCCAGATGGCACTGGTGGAGTTTGCCAGAAACGTGCTCAGGCTCAAGGACGCCAACTCCACCGAGATCTCCAACGACACAACGCACCCGGTCATCGACATCCTTCCTGAACAGAAGAAGATCGAAGGTCTGGGAGCCAACATGCGCCTCGGCGGAAGGGACATCGAGGTCAGGGAAGGGACAAGGGCATGGGAGCTCTACGGCAAAAAGACCAGGATACGGGAACGGTTCAGGCATCGCTATGAATGCAATCCCGAATACATCGGGCGGTTCGAGAAGGCTGGTCTGGTCTTCTCAGGAAAGGCCCCGGACCATCCCATCATGCAGATACTCGAGCTGCCAAGCCACAGGTTCTTCGTCGGCACCCAGTTCCATCCGGAATTCACGTCCAGGCCGCTCTCTCCGAACCCGCTCTATCTCGGCTTTGTCAGGGCCTGCCTTGCCCCTAAATAGTTAGATTTCTGGGAATATACTATAACCACTATCCAGTAACGAAACATTTATATAGGGCTGTCCAGACCCACCCGAACATGCCCTACCCGGACCTCTTCGACGAGGCAGGAGAACTCCTCTCATTCAGAGCCCTGCACGATAAAGAGTTTGATACCAAAAATACCGTTCTTCTTCCGGCAGGAATCTACCTTGTACAGAGAGGCCTGCTTCTGGATTATATCCCGCCAAGATGGAGCGACAATGAAGCCGATCTGGATGAGAGCGAAGAGAGCAAGCTTGTCCTTCCTCCGCTTGTCCTTGAGACACCGACCTTTGCCTATGGCAAGAACGACCTCATCTTCATCGGCGAGGGATATGCGATGGAGGCTTCTGCGCTCATCCCGCCCAAGGACAAGAGACCCCGCGCCAAAGGAAAAGTAGAGATCATCCATCATCTCAAGGCGAAGAACGAGACCGTCCTTTCCTACATCTCTCTGGAGACCATCGATGCGCTCATAGAAGCAGACCAGAGAGGAGAGAGCTTGGAAAAGCCCCATGGTCGGCTCTTCACAGAACTCCTTGCCGGCTATGCGCAACAGACCCAGGCCACTGAGGATTGGGCCACAACAAAGAACTACCTTTATAGAAAGAAGAACCTGCCCATAGAGAACCGGCTCAACACTCCTCCTGAGCAGAGGATGACCATATCAGAGAAAAGGGTGCTACGGCTCCAGCATGTGTTCAGGCACCTCGCTGAACGTTCAGGCGAGATCAGGGGAGAATATACGATTTTTCCCATCTCCCAGACAGAGCTCGGTGGGCTGATGGGATATCGACGGGAGACGGTCTCCCGCATCATGCATCAGGAAGGCGTAAAAGACGCAGTATATGCGACCCAGTACCAGGATAACATAGATGGGGCCAAGAGACCGGCCATCGCCGTGAAGACAGCCTACCTGACAGAACTCTCTCCCCGAAAGGTCATCATGGACAGGATCAGCGGATAAGCTGCCTTGTGACGGTCATTTTGTCTGAATCCCCAGTGAAGGAAGACACAACCTTTTTAAAGAGATATAAACCACCAAAGCCGATGAGCAAGCGTTCTAAAAGAAGACAGGGATTCATGCTCAAGAAAGCCATCCAGGCCCAGCATGCCCAAAAGAAAACGACCAGCAAGAAGGTCGAAACGAGCCATGGTCATTCCAGGGGCAGTTCCACCGGCTGGAAAAGGATCTATGAGCAGGAATACAAGAAACTGCTGCTCATCCCGTTCATCCTCCTGCTTGCCGCCATCCTCCAGATAGGGATCCAGCAGGCGACGACAGGAGATTTCATAAGCAAAGATGTCTCCCTCAAGGGAGGGCTCACGGTGACCATCCCTTCTGGACAGACTTTCGACCTCAACGCCCTGGAGACCAAGCTGAAGGCACGGTTCAGCGACGCCACGTTCACCCTGCGTCAGATGTCTTCCTTCGGCAAGCCCATCGGCATCATCATCAGCGCCGATGTGGGTAACGACCAACAGGATGGCTTCATCGCCTACCTGGTCAAGGAGACCGGAGTGGATAGGTCGACCATCTCCATCGAGGAGATAGGGTCCTCGTTGGGCGCCCAGTTCTTCAAACAGACACTCATCGCCATCCTCATCGCCTTTGTCTTCATGGGCATCGTGGTCTTCCTCTACTTCAGGATACCGGTACCGTCCGGAGCGGTCATCCTCTCGGCGTTCTCAGATATGCTGGTGACCGTCGCCATCGTCAACCTCCTGGGCATCCGCGTATCGACGGCAGGCATAGCTGCTTTTCTCATGCTCATCGGCTATTCGGTGGACACTGACATCCTCCTGACCATGCGGGTCCTCAAGAACAAGGAGGGTACGGTCATGGAGCGGGTCTATGGGGCCATCAAGACAGGCCTTACGATGAACATGACGACACTGGCTGCGGTCAGCGTCGCGTTCCTGCTCTCTGAATCTGAGGTGCTGAGACAGATCATGACCATCCTGTTCATAGGCCTGCTCATCGATATGATAAATACCTGGATCCAGAACGTGGGCATCATCCGTTGGTATATGGAGAAGAAGCATCATGAGTGATCTGAAGAAAATCCTCAGGAATCCTCGTATAATCCTCCTGATAGTCCTCCTGATCCTCGCTATCATCGCCATCTCGCCGAGACCGGGCATCGAGGGAGTCTCCATCAGGAACGTCATCTCGAACTCCTCTGCAGAGCTGGCAGGAATCCAGAACCCGCCGGCCAACGAACGGCTGACCAGCAGGGAGAGGATCATCTCCATAAACACGCAGCCCATCAGGAATACGGACGACTATTATAAGATCATCAACGACCTCAAGCCAGGAGATGTCATGAGCATCGCCACAGACAGAGGATTGTATAAGGTGACGGCGCAGCCGATCAGCGTCATCACCACCATCCCCAACGAGACCATGGAGAAGGTCGTCCAGAAGACCATCCTGGTCAACCAGACCATCAACGGCACGACCAGGGAGATCGAAGAGACCGTCAACAGCACCATCACAGTACCCAAGACCGAGGTGGAGGTGGTGGGGATAAAAGACATCGGACTCCGTGTGTTCAACACCCCCTGGACCAACATCAAGAAAGGTCTCGACCTCACCGGAGGGACAAGGGTCCTGCTGGAACCTGAAGAGAAGATATCCTCTGATGACATGGCGCTCCTCATAGACAACATGAAGGAACGGCTCAACGTCTTTGGCCTCTCTGACCTGACCATCAGAGAATCGGTCGACCTGGAAGGCAACCAGTTCATCCTGGTGGAGATTGCAGGCGTCAATGAAGAGGAGGTCAAGAACCTTCTCGAGAAACAGGGAAAATTCGAGGCCAAGATAGGCAACAAGACCGTGTTCGTCGGAGGCAGGGACATCACCTATGTCGCCAGGAGCGCAGACAAGGCAGGCATCGATCCTCAGCGGGGATGCCGGCAGGCGCAGCAGGGATGGGTATGCAGCTTCCGGTTCGGCATATCCCTGAGTCCGGAGGCAGCACAGCGGCAGGCAAACATCACCAAAGACATCCCGATCAACTATGATGACGGAAGCAAGACAGGATATCTCGATCAGCAGATGGAGCTCTATCTTGACAACTCGTTGGTCGACTCATTGAATGTCGCCGGTGATCTGAAGGGCAAGGCCGTCACCGAGATCTCCATCTCCGGTTCAGGGAAGGGACCTACGCGGCAGGATGCGGTCACCGACGCACTGACCAACATGAAACGGCTCCAGACCATCCTCATCACCGGTTCGTTGCCGGTCAAGCTCAAGATCGTCCATACCAACACGCTCTCACCGCTCCTGGGGAAAGCGTTCGTCAAGAACACGCTCATCATGGCATTGGTCGCCATCCTCGCCGTCGTCACGGTCTTGTTCCTCAGGTACAGGCG
Organism: Nanobdellati archaeon; assembly: GCA_013152815.1. Taxonomy (GTDB): domain Archaea; phylum Nanobdellota; class Nanobdellia; order Woesearchaeales; family JAADFO01; genus JAADFO01. The sequence goes on along the minus strand of JAADFO010000063.1, from coordinate 465 downwards.
GGCAGTCATCATCATCCCTGCGGCCATCACCATGCTCTCCGAGGTCACCCTGCTCCTGGGCCTTGCGGCCCTCATCGGATGGAACCTCGACCTTGCGGCCATCGCAGGGATCATCATCGCCGTCGGTACGGGAGTGGACGACCAGATCGTCATCGCGGACGAGATCATCGCCAGGAAGCACAGGATGCAGCTGACCTGGAAACAGAAGATCAAGCGGGCCTTCTTCATCATCATGGCAGCCTATTTCACCACGGTGGTTGCGATGCTGCCGCTCTGGTTCGCCGGTGCCGGCCTCCTCAAAGGCTTCGCCCTGACCACCATCTTCGGCATCACCTTCGGCGTCTTCGTGACGAGACCTGCCTTCGCCGCCATGATGGAGATCCTCATCGGCCATACGAGCGAGTGATGTGCCCTTTCTTCGGAGGAGTCTTGATTCTTCAGACCGTCCTCCTTGCTTTTGCCGGA
>JAADFO010000062.1 GCA_013152815.1 Nanobdellati archaeon | reverse complement strand
GCTGTACAGCTGGCGCGACAAGTACGACTGGAAGGGCCGTGCCGCGCGGGCCGAGGCGGAAGAGCGGAAGGTGAAGGATGCGGTGATGAGCGACGAGGCCAGGATGATCGCCTCGCTCGAAGCACAGAAGGATCGATACGAAAAGTATTTCGAGAGCCTGGGGCCGCAGGGGGCGGATCATCAGGCGATATATGCATACACCAATCTCGTGAAGACGATAGTCGACATCAAGGAAAAAATCCAGGCACAGAAAGCCTCGCTGTTTCTCGATTTCATGAAGGACCTGATCGAATGGCTTTCGAGGAATGAGCCGGACAGCGTCGATGCGATCGAGAAGGTCTTCGACGACTATGTAGCGTATGCAAGGGAAAAGTATGGCACGTAGTCAGAAGGAAAGAAAGTTCGACCGCGAGATCGAGGCCCTCAGGGCATTGATACTCTCGAAGGCAAAGCCCTTCCGTGAGAGCAGGGAGGCTCAGCGTGAGAGGGTCGGCAGGGCGGCAATGGATCTCGATTACTTCGGCAGGACCTATTTCCCGCACTACATCGAGGCGCCTGGTTCTGCACTGCATGAGTACATATGCACGCGCTATCCCGAAATGATCATCCAGGCGATGGAGACAGGCATAGGTGACAGGGAGGCGGATGCCGCTCCTCGTGGAAATGCGAAGTCCACGTGGACGACCCTGGTGCTTCCCCTGTGGTGTGCTGCATACAGGTACAGGACGTTCTCGCTGATCGTATCTGAGACGGCTGCGCAGTCGGAAGACTTCATCCAGTTCATCAAGGCCGAGCTGGAGACGAATGAAAGGCTGAAGCAGGATTTTCCGGACCTCTGCGGAGAGGGGCCGATCTGGCGGGCATCTACGATCATCACCAGGAACGGCGTGAAGATCCGCGGGGTCGGCGCAGGGCAGAAACTGCGCGGCATGAGGCATGGAAGCCGCAGGCCTGACCTGGTGATATGCGACGACCTTGAAAACGACGAGGCGGTCGAATCGCCGGAGCAGAGGAAAAAGCTCGAGAAGTGGTTTTTCAAGGCGCTCATGAAAATAGGGCAGAAGGATACGGTCTATATCGTGATCGGAACAATTCTTCATTACGACAGCCTGCTTCAGAATCTCTTGCGCAAGCCTGGCTGGAAGGGAAGGAAATTCAAGTCAGTCTTGAAATTTTCACAGTCAAGGCTATGGGACAGGTGGGAGGAAATATTCACCGACCTGACCGTGGGAAAGGAAGAGGCAGAGGCAAGGGCGGATGAATTCTTCGAGGCACACAGGGCTGAGATGCTGGAAGGGGCGGAAGTGCTGTGGCCAGAGGTGGAGGATTACTATTACCTCATGAAGATGCGCATAGCTGAAGGCCCTGCATATTTCGACTCGGAAAAACAGAACGAGCCGATCAATCCTGAGGACTGTCTGTTCCAGGAGGAATGGTTCCAGTTCTGGGACGATGAGGACGTGAACCTCGAAGGCGTGCCTCACGCAGGCGTAGTGGACCCGTCAATGGGGAAAAAGGGCAAGAGGAGGGATCCCTCTGCAATCGTGGGCGGGAGGTACAAGAACGGGATACTGTATCTCGATATCGCCGACATAGAGAAGCGGCATCCGGACCGGATCATCAATGATATCTTGACGTATCACGAGCGGGATCCGTTCGATCAGTTCGGTGTGGAATCAATACAGTTTCAGGAATTTTTCAAGGACACCCTCGAGAAGGAAGCCCACCGGCGCGGACTCACGCTGAATGTGGTCGAGCTGAGGCCGAACACGGACAAGTTTCTCAGGATACAGACGCTGCAGCCCTGGATCAAGAACGGCTGGATCCGATTCAGGCGGAACATGAGGGCTCTGCTCGAGCAACTGAGGCACTACCCCATGGCGGATCACGACGACGGTCCTGACGCACTCGAGCAGCTGAAGAGCATGATTGAGGCAGGCCTCGTGAAGGCTGCCTCGGGCGGTGTGGAGGCGGGAAAGGCTGATTATCACGCAGAGAGGAAAGGGCTTCTGGGACGATGGATGCGCAGGAGGCAGGTGGCATGAGCATCAGGGAAAAGATAGCAGAGCGGCTGTTCGGAACGGTCATCGAGAAGAAAGTGCAGGAGCGGATGCAGGCTGCGGTGCTCGGCACGGAAGAGCCGGGATTCCGCAAGCTCACTGGCTCGCCCACGAGGGCGCTGCCGAGCGTGACCCAGGAGCGGATGATCGAGATCTCGTACTGGCTGTGGAAGACGAATCCGCTCGGGAACTGGCTGATCGAGATCGTGAAGGACTTCGTGCTGGCCGAGGGCATCACCTATGACGCGGAGAATGAAAAGGTGAAAGAGATACTCGATCAATTCTGGCTTGATCCGGTCAATCGCATGGACCTGTACCTCGAAAACTACGTGCGTGAACTCGGCATATACGGGGAGCAGATATGGCCTGCATACGTCTCTGAGCAGACCGGCAGGGTGCGGCTCGGATACATCGACCCGGCCTCGGTGAAGGAGGTCGTGACGGATCCCGAAAACGTGAAGGTCGTGATCGGTGTGATCCTGAAGGCCAAGGCCGGGGCGACGGAGGGCAAGAAATACAGGGTGATTCTCGACGGCGCGTTTCTCTCGAAGAGTGCGAAGTCCATGAGGGAGAAGTACCGCGACGGTGAGGTCTTCTTCTTCCGCGTGAACAACGTCACGAACGCACCACGCGGCACCTCTGACCTCTTCGTGGTGGCGGACTGGCTCGACGGATACGAGCAGTTCCTCTTCGACTACGCGGACAAGTGGCCCATGCTGAACGCTTTCGTTTGGGACGTCCTCCTTGAGGGCATGGATGAAGCGCAGATAGAGGAGTGGCTGAAGAAGAACGGCGCTCCGCCGAAGCCCGGCAGTGTGCGGGCGCACAACGAAAAGGTGAAGTGGACGGCCGTCACACCTGAACTCAAGGCTGTGGATGCGGACAAGGGCGCAAGGCTGCTGAGGAACCACATCCTTGGCGCAAGGGGGCTGCCCGAGCACTGGTACGGAGGCGGCGGAGACGTGAACCGCGCCACTGCTGCGGAGATGGGTCTGCCGACCATGAAGATGCTCTCGGCCAGGCAGCAGAAGGTGAAGCACATGATCGAGAGCCTCTTCACGTTCGTGATCAGGAAGGCCCTCGATGCGCGCTACCTGCAGGTGCCCGAGGACGAGGCCTTCGCCTTCTCCATCTCGATCCCCGAGATCGAGCAGATGGATATAGCGAAGTACTCGACCGCGCTTCAGCAGCTCACGGCCTCGCTCGTCTCCGCCAAGACCATGGGCTGGATCGACGACGAGACGGCACAGAAGGCGTATGCGTTCGGCCTCGCGTTTCTCGGGTTCGAATACGACCCTGAGGCGGTGAGGGAAAAGCTGAAGGAAGAGAAGACGTATGAAGACTATCAAGACTACCAGTAGGTGGAACGAGAGGCCCTCAGAGGCCTCGAAGGCGGCAGGGACGGCCCCAACAGCGTATTTCTCCTTGACACCCTGTTATAACGCATCTCCGTGCGTCTGGGGGGCGTGAAAAAGTGGCCTGGGTGAGTCCGGAAATCGAAAAAATCCTCCGCGCCAAGGATGAGCGGATGATCGAGGGAGTCGAGGCGATGATCAGGCTCCTCGAGGAGGTGAAATCTCAGGTGATCATCGAGCTGAGTCACATACCCGAGGGCGAGTTCGACTCGTACAGGCTGAAGAAGGCCCTCGACGGCATACAGTACAGCCTCGACCGCTTCCGCGGAGGGGCCGTGAACGAGATGGGCGGGCTGCTCGACGACGCATGGGGCTTCGGCGCCGGCCTGGTCGATGCATACGCGGAGGCATCGGGCGTGGCCTTCGGGTTCGGCGAGCTGCCAGAGACGGTGCTCAGGACGCTGAAGGATTTCGCCTTCCACAAGATCGGCAGCCTCTCGGATGCCGCGTGGGACAAGATACGCGCAGAGCTCACCCTCGGCGTACTCGGGCAGAAGACACCGCACGAGGTGATGCAGTCGATCGTGGGGCAGGTGGACAAGCCGAGCGTGTTCGGCACGATCGAGAACCGCGCGGAGGTGATCACCAAGACCGAGATGGGCAGGACGTTTTCGCGGGCGACGTTCGAGCGGATGAAGCAGGCGGAGAAGGCCGCGCCCGGCATGATGAAGGAGTGGAGGCACCGCGGGCATCCGAAGGAGCCAGAGCCACCTGTGGGCGGATGGAAACCGCGTGCCAGTTGGAGAGCCCTTCAGCATAGGCGGGGTGAGCATGATGTATCCGCGCGATCCCACAGCGCCGCTCAGCGAGGTGATCAATTGCGGCTGAGATATAATCCCGTATCATCCCGGGTGGGATGAAAAAAAGAAATAGGAGGAAAAGATGGCGACATTCAATCGGAAGTGGCTCGAGGGCCTCAAATTCAGGGGCTCGAAGCCCAAGGAGGTCGAGAAGGATGGGCGGAAGATCAGGCAGTATGTGCCTTTCGAGCGCGACATGACAGAGGCGGACGTGCTGAGCTGGAAGGACTACGGAAAGCACGTGGTGATCGTCACCGCGGACGGGCAGAAAGTGACAGTGGAGAAGGACAGGAAGGCACAGGCCAAGGAGAAGTAAGATGCCGAACGAGCTGAACCAGAAAGGCTACAGGCACGCCAGGAAGATGATCCAGGCCGGCAAGGTGGACAAGTCGTCGTCCTGGTCGATCTCGGCAGAGGAGGAAAACGCAATCCTCGGGGATCCGCCTG
>JAADFO010000061.1 GCA_013152815.1 Nanobdellati archaeon | reverse complement strand
CCGAGTGTACGGTGACTGATAATGATGGTGATGCTGCCTCTGATGGCGGCAACATCGATGTCAATGAAGATCTTTATCCTGTCGCCCATGCCAGTGCTGATCCTGAATCAGGATATGCTCCTTTGGAGGTGCAGTTCACCTGTGATGGTGCCGGTGGCAATGGCGAGCTTTCCTATGCATGGACCTTTGGTGATGGCAGTTCAAGTTCCAGCCAGAATCCTGTTCATACTTACTCTGCTGTCGGTCAGTATCCTGCGGAATGCACGGTGACCGATGAGGATGGCGACACTGCCAGCGCATCTGTCATGATCGATGTTGACCAGGAGATCGTCGACCTTGTGCCGACGGTCGAGGCTTCCGGGACACCGACGACCGGCTATGTCCCTTCGCTTGTCCAGTTCACCTGCAATGGTTCTGGTGGTGATGCGCCTTTATCATATCGTTGGACTTTTGGTGATGGTTCCTCTTCTGATGAGCAGAATCCCACACATGCCTATTTCAATGCAGGCCACTATGATGCGGTCTGTACTGCAACCGATGTCGACGGGGACTCTGCCCAGGACACGGTCGCTCTTGATTTCGAGGACGAACCTGTTCCTGATGTCCATGATGTCGCCCTGTATTATCCCTCTGTTCCCTCTGAGGGGACCGAAGGAGAGACGCTCATCTTCAAGACACAGGTGAAGAACCAGGGGACGGTCCCTGAATCTTCCATGGTCAGGTTCTTTGTCGACGGCATCGAGCAGGATGCTTGCAGTCAAGGATTCGCAGGTCTTGTCCCTGATGAGACCACTCCATCCTACTCCTGTGAATGGGTTGCTGTTACCGGCGACCACGCCATAAAGATCCTGGTGGATCCTGTGACAGGCGAGACAGACCTTGAGGATAATGACTACCAACAGACCGTCTTTGTGGAAGCGTTGCCTCCTGTCGATCTGTTCCCTTCAGTCTCGGCCGATGCGACGCCGAAAAGCGGCTATGCGCCTCTGGATGTGCAGTTCACCTGCAACGGTTCTGGTGGTGATGCTCCGCTTTCCTATGCATGGACCTTTGGTGATGGCAGTTCAAGTTCCAGCCAGAATCCTGTTCATACCTACTCTGCTGTCGGTCAATATCATGCGGTGTGTACGGTGACTGATAATGATGGTGATGCTGCGTCTGATGGCGGCAACATCGATGTCAGTGAAGAACCCATCGATCTGTTCCCGACCGTCACTGCGCACGCGAGCCCTGAAGAAGGCTATGCTCCTCTCATGGTCAATCTTATCTGTGATGGACAAGGCGGAGACGCTCCCTTGTCCTATGCCTGGAATTTCGGCGACGGAGCTGCCTCCGACGAGCAGAACGCGACCCACACCTATGTGGCTCCGGGCACCTATACGGCAACCTGCTCTGCAACTGATGCAGATGGTGATGCTGCATCCGACAGTGTGTCCGTCCGGGTCTTTGAAGAGCCTGTCCCTGACACCCACGACCTCGCGGTCATCGATACGGTCTTCCCTGCTGACAATCATCAGGCAGGCAGCCTGATGAACTGGTCGACCAAGGTCGAGAACCAGGGCGATGTGACCGAATCAAGCATCCTGCGGTTCTATGTCGATGGTGCTGAACAGGCATCCTGCAGGCAGCCGATCACAGATCTTGCTCCTGGAGCGATCTCACCAGAATATGCCTGCTCATGGCTCTCAGGACCCTACAGTTACCGTCAAAAACGAGTGTTCAAGGTTTCTGTCGACCAGGTTTCTGAAGAAACCGATCTTGCAGATAACTATGCAGAGCACGCAGTCGAAATGATCCCTGCAGACCGCTTCCCTTCTGTCGAAGCCGCAGCCGATCCTGACAATGGATATGCTCCCTTGACCGTGCAGTTCACCTGCAAAGGTGCAGGCGGAGACGCTCCCCTGTCCTATCAATGGACCTTTGGCGACGGTGCAGAGAGCGATGAACAGAATCCTGCGCATATCTATGCTCTGCCTGGAGATTATGCTGCCACCTGCACTGCCCACGATGAGGACGGTGACGCCGCATCCGACAGTGTGTCCGTCCGGGTCTTTGAAGAGCCCGTCCCTGACACCCACGACCTCGCCCTCACGCAGATGGTCTTCCCGCTCTCTGCAGAAGACGGCGAACAGGTGACTCTCAGGACCAAGGTAGAGGACCAGGGCAACCAGGATGAAGACTCCACCATCCGCTTCTACATTGACGGTATCGAACAGATCGCTTGTACCCATGACTTCTCCGTCGCTGCAGGTCACACCACGCCGGTGTTCACCTGCGACTGGGAAGCAGAACTCGGCTATCATGTCTTTGAGATCATCGCCAGCCCTGTCTACGGTGAGACCGACCTTGCTGATAATAAGGCCTGGTCATCCCTTGTTGTGGTTCCGGCAGATACGGTCCCTCAGGTCATCGTGGACGCGAATCCGAGCAACGGTTCTGCTCCTCTGACTGTGCAGCTGAACTGCCAGGCATATGACGGCAACGCTCCCTATGCCTATTCCTGGGATTTCGGCGACTCGTCTGCAACGAGCGTCGTCCAGAACCCTCTCCATACCTACACTGCGGCGGGTGACTATATCGCCACCTGCACAGCTGCAGATGCTGATGGTGATGTCGCAGCCGGAGCGGTCCAGATCGTTGTCAACGAGGAGATCATCGATCGCTATCCTACTGCAGAAGCGATGCTGATCCAAAGCAGGGCGATGCTCCTTTGGATGTGGATTTCACCTGCAGGGGGACCGGCGGAGACGCTCCCTTGTCCTATTCCTGGGATTTCGGCGATGGTTCTTTCAGCTCCTTGCAGAATCCCTCGCATACTTATGCTGCGGTCGGTCAGTATCATGCGGTGTGTACCGTGACCGATAGTGATGGCGATACTGCCACCGACGGCGGCAACATCGATGTCAAAGAAGAACCCATCGAGACTGTCCGAAACCTCGTACTTGTAGACACCCATAGCCCGATGACAGCCACCGAAGGAGATGTGGTCGAACTTTATACTGCTGTTCTCAATGAAGGCAACAGAGCCGAGACGAGCCAGACCCGCTATTATGTCGACGGTATCGAATTAACTTCCTGTCGGCAGGGATTCAGTGATCTTCCTCCGGGCATGAGCTATGACAATGATGCATGTGCTTGGACTGCTAAACCTGGCCAGCATCTTATCCAGATGCAGGTAGATCCGGTCTATGCTGAGACCAGCATAACTGACAATTACTATGCCGCATCCCTCTTTGTGGAAGCGTTGCCTCCTGTTGATCTCTTCCCTTCGGTTTCGGCCGATGCTGATCCAAAGCAGGGCGATGCTCCTTTGGATGTGGATTTCACCTGCAGGGGGACCGGCGGAGACGCTCCCTTGTCCTATTCCTGGG